>JAOPYU010000257.1 GCA_025964455.1 Thermoleophilia bacterium
GGGTTCACCGCGCTCGCCCAGACCGACATCAAGCGCGTCATCGCCTACTCCACGATGAGCCAGATCGGCTACATGTTCGTCGCCGCCGGCATCGGCGCGTACCACGCCGCGATGTTCCACCTGATGACGCACGCGTTCTTCAAGGCGCTGCTGTTCCTCGGGGCCGGCGTCGTCATCCACGCGCTCGCGGACGAGCAGGACATCCGCCAGATGGGCGGGCTGCGCAAGCACATGCCCAAGACCTACTGGCTCTTCGTCGCAGCGTCGCTCGCACTCGCGGGCGTCATCCCCTTCGCGGGCTTCTTCTCCAAGGACGAGATCCTCAACTTCACGCTCGCAGCGGGTGACGTCTATGGCGGCTGGGCCTACGCGGTCTACGGCATGGCAGTGCTCGGTGCGATCCTGACCGGCATCTACTCCTTCCGGCTCGTGTTCCTCGTGTTCCACGGGGAGGAGAGCGAGCTGGTGCGCAGCTACGGTCGCGGCGAGCTGCTCCACCACGGCCACTCGACCAACGAGCACGGCGAGGCGCCGGGGTCGATGTTCTGGCCGGTCGCGATCCTGGGCGTGCTCACCACGATCGCCGGCGCACTGGCCATCCCTGGAGTCACCGCCATCCCGCACGAGTTCCTGCACGGCGGCCACGCCGCCCCGACCCGCGAGGCCGTGGAAGCCGCCGAGTTCGTGGCAGCGCAGCAGTGGCTGCTCGCGCTGACGGTCGGGCTCGGTTGCGCCGTGATCGGCATCGGCACGGCATGGGCGGTCTGGGGCTCGGGCACGTGGGGGTCGCTGCGCACGCGCTTCTCCGGTGCGGAGCGCGTGTTCCAGCGCGCCTTCGGATTCGATGCGCTGTATGACCGCATCTTCTCGCGCCCGGCGCAGGCCGTCGCGCGCGGCGCCGTCGCGACCGACGACCACTTCACCCTGCCGATGCTCGACGAGGTCCAGATCGCCGCACGCGACAGTGGACGCGGCATCGGCGCAGCACAGAACGGCCTCGTCCGCGTGTACGCATTCGGCACCGCCGCCGCGATGCTCGCGGTCATCGTGGCGGTCGTCTGGATCGAGTTCTAGGGGTCAGACATGGGTGACAGCGCCTTCTCACTTCCCACGCTCATGATCATCGTTCCTGCCGCCGGCGGGCTCATCGCGATGTCCATGCTCACGCGCCGCGCCGCGGCGATCACCTCGCTGCTGACGTTCCTCGTGCAGGTCGCCCTGCTCGTGCTCGGTGGCATCCAGCTCGACCGCTTCGCCGAGCGGGCCGGCGGCGGTGTCGTGCCGAGCTGCGCCGATTCGGCAGCGCGAGATGGCGCCAACGTCGTGCTCGCGCAGTGCACCGACTGGTTCCCACAGTGGGGCATCCAGTACCACGTCGCCCTTGGCTGGGGCGCGCTCGGGCTCATCGCACTGACCACGCTCGTCACGGCAGCCTCCTCGGCGTTCGCGTGGTGGGCCGACCGGCCGCGACCCGCGCCCATGCAGGGCCTGCTGTGGCTCGCCGCCGCCAGCCTGACCGGGCTCTTCCTGGCGCGCGACCTCGTCCTGTTCTACGTGTTCTTCGAGCTCATGCTCGTGCCGATGCTGCTGCTCGTCGGCGTGTGGGGCGGACCCGAGCGCATCCGCGCGACGATGACGATGTTCATCTACACGCTGCTCGGCTCCCTGCCGATGCTGGTCGGCGTGATCGGCGTGGGCATCGCCTCCAACAAGGCGCTCGCCAAGGCCGGCGCGGACTTCAGCGACGCGACCACGTTCTCGCTGCCCGACCTGGCGCGGATGGCAGCGGACGGCTCGCTCCACCTGTCGAGCTGGGTGCTCGTGTCGTTCCTGGTGGCCTTCGCGATCAAGGCGCCGCTCCTGCCGCTCCACGGGTGGCTGCCGCTCGCCTACCGCCAGGCGCCGGCCGAGGTCACCGCGATGCTGTCCGGCCTCGTCTCCAAGGCCGCGTTCTTCGGCTTCCTCATCGTGGTGCTGCCGCTGTTCCCCGACCAGCTCGCCGGCGGCTGGGGCACGGCGCTGACGTGGGTCGCGCTCGTGAGCCTGCTCTACGGATCCTTCGCGGCGTTCCGACAGCCCGACCCGCGTGGCGTGGTCGCCTACTCGTCGCTGGCGCAGATGGGCCTGATCGTGCTCGGCCTCGGTGCGGTGACAGGTGACGGCGCCCAGCAGGGCCTGGCCGGTGCCTACCTGCAATCGATCAACCACGGGCTCGTGAGCGCCGCGGTCTTCCTGGTCGTCGGCATCGTCGAGCTGCGGTCGGGCGAGCGCACGTTCGCTCGCCTCGGCGGTCTCGCGACGGGTCGTGCACGGTTCACCTCGGTGGCGCTGGTCCTCGCACTCATCACCCTCGCAGTGCCGGGTGCCACGACCTTCGCGGGAGAGATCCTGATCCTGAGCGGCGTGTTCCGCGGCGACGTGAGCGGTCCGCTCGTCGCCGCGATCGGCAGCGTCGCCGTCGTGCTCGCGGCGATGTACGCACTGCGATTCGTCGCGGGCGTCGCCTTCAGCGACGAGCCGGAGACGGCCGTCGATTCGAGCGAGGCGAACGTGCGCTTCGGCGGCGATCTCGGATTCCGAGAGCTGCTCATCGTCGGGCCCGCGATCGTCGCGCTGCTCGTGCTGAGCGTCTGGCCGAACCTCGTGCGCCGCGCGATGAACGAGCCGCCGGTGCAGGTGCATGCCGTGGGCGATCCGCTCGTGAAGGCGGCAGGCGACAAGTCGGGGTCGCACGATGCGGCATCCGACTCGGAGGACCATTCGTGATCGACAAGCCTGAACTCAACTGGATCGCGCTCGCGCCCGAGCTCATCACCGGGGGCGGCGCGATGCTCGTGCTGCTCGTCGGGATGGGTCGCAGCTCGTTGAGCCGCCTGCTCACGACCTGGCTGTCACTGGCCGCGCTCGCAGCCGCGATCACCGTCACGCTCGTCCAGTTCTCCAGCTCGCGCTACGGCGAGTTCGCGGGGCAGCTCGTCTCGGACGAGCTCGCGAACGTCGGCCGACTGATCGCCGCCGGCTGTGGTGCGATTGCCGTGGCGATGGCCGTGCGCGGGCGCCCCGATGACGGCCGCCACGGCGAGTACCACGCGCTGCTGCTGAGCGCGGTGTGCGGCATGGGGCTGATGGCGGCTTCGGCCAGCTTCGTGACGCTGTTCGTCGGCCTCGAGCTCTTCTCGATCGCCCTGTACGTGATGTGCGCCCTCGATGCCGAGCGCACCGCCTCGCTCGAGAGCGGGCTCAAGTACCTGATCGTCGGCGGCATGTCGAGCGCAGTGCTGCTCTACGGGGTCGCGCTCACCTACGGCGCCACCGGCTCGCTCACCTTCACGCAGGTCGGCGGCTTCGACGGCAACCGCGGCATGCTGCTGTTCGGCGGTGCGGCGATGGTGCTCGGCGGCTTCGCCTTCAAGGTGAGCGCCGCGCCCATGCACTGGTGGACGCCCGACGTGTACGAGGGCGCCAGCACCCCGGTGACCGCCTTCATGTCGACCGCCACCAAGGCCGTCGCCTTCCTCGCCCTCGCCCGCGTGCTGACCACGGCCTACCCCCTCGAGGCCGACCGCTGGATGCCTGCGGTCGCCGGCCTCGCCGTCGCGAGCATCGTCGTTGGCAACCTCGGCGCGCTCGTGCAGCCGCACCTCAAGCGGATGCTCGCGTACTCCTCCATTGCCCAGGCCGGCTACCTGCTGTGCGGCATCGTGGGCTGGGAGTCGACCGGCGTGCCCGCCCTCGTCTACGCCCTCGTGGTGTACGCGGCGATGACGCTCGGTGCGTTCGCCTATGTGCTCGTGGTGGAGCGTGAACTCGGCCGCGACGCGACGTTCGCCGACCTCGCGGGTCGCGGCTGGATCTCCGAGGAGCAGTCGCTGCTGCGGGCGCTGCCCGCGCTCGGCTTCACGATCTGCGCGCTCTCGCTCGCCGGCATCCCCCCGACTGCTGGCTTCTTCTCCAAGTTCGGGCTCTTCGACGCGACGTACGAGGCGGGCTACGGCTGGCTCGCGGTGGTCGGCGCCCTGGGCTCGGTCATCAGCCTCGGCTTCTACCTTCGACCTGCCGTCGAGCTCTACATGCGACCCGCCGACGCGGAACGCGTGGCGGCGGAGACCGCCTCGCTCCCGGCGCCGTCCCAGGCCGACAACTTCGAGCCCGTGAAGGTCGGCACGAAGATGCCGGTCGTCGCGCTCATCGGTGTCGGCCTCGCCGTCCTCGTGATGTTGCTCGCCTACATGCCGCAGCGCGTCTTCGACGCGGGCTGCGATGCGCGGGGTGAGCTTGTCGGCGGTGCGTGCACGCAGGTCGAGGCGGCCGACGCGAAGGGTGACGCGCCGATCGACGACAGTGCGCCGGCGACCGCCGCCGCGGCCGACACGACCGCAGGCTGACTCGGCTCGAATCGGCGGCCAACCGCTGGCCGCTTCGCAACCTCCTCCCTGCACCCGGCGATGAGCAGGCATGGCATCGCTGGCAGGAGCAACGGGTCTGACGCGCGTGGTCGCACATCGCGGCCTGCACGACGATGCCGGTGGCGACCACCAGAACTCGCTCCGCGCATTCGCCGCTGCGATTGACGCGGGCGCCGACGTGATCGAGACCGACGTGCGCCGCACGCGCGACGGCGTGCTCGTGCTGCACCACGACGCCGAGCTCCCCGATGGTCGCGCGATCGCGCAGCTGGACTACGACGCGCTCCCGGCGCTCCCCGACGGTCAGCGGATCCCACGGCTCGAGGAGCTCGCCGATCTCGCGCGGACCCGTGGCGCCCGTCTCGCGGTGGAGCTCAAGGAACCGGGCTACGAACGCGACGTCGCCGTGCAGCTCGGTTCGCGGATGCCGATGGCGCAGGTCGAACTCATCAGCTTCAGTCGCGACAGCGTCCGCGCCGTCGAGACGTTCGATCCCTCGATCCGGACCGGCCTGCTCGAGCCGCACCTGCCGGTGTGGATGCGCAACTCGTTCCTGTACGGGCTCTCGCTGCGCGTGATGGACACCTTCAACTGGCATCCGTCGCTGCGCGCCGCTGCGAAGGTCGGCGCCGACTACGTGAGCGTCGAGCAGCGGATGGCGACGCCGAAGTTCCTCGCCGCCGCCCACGCCGCCCACGTGCCCGTGGACGTGTGGACCGTCGATGCCGACTCCGACATGCAGCGCCTGCTCGCCACCGGACTGGTCCAGGGACTCGTCACCGACCGGCCCCAGCGCGCCCTCGAGCTACGCGGTCACGCCGCGGCCGGCCCGGCGCTGCTCGCCGCCTGACGTGCAGGACGTTTCCTCGCCGATTCCCGATTCGTCCGCCCGGACAGGGACGATTCGGGAATTCGTCGATGAAGTCCCTGCATGAAGCGCCGCGCGAATTGACGAGGGGCCCGGTCGCGATCCCGACCGGGCCCCTCGTGACGTTCCGTGGTGCGCGCCGACCCTCAGCGGGTCGTGCGGCGCGCACGCATGTAGTAGACCGGGTGCTTGAAGGCGGCCTTGAAGGCTGCCTCGGGCTCCGGGAGGCGCTCGAGCTCACGCTCGTACTGCGCGCCACGAACGCGGTTCATCCGCTCGGCGGACCGCTCGTCGCCCTCGTACTCGGCAGCGAGGAACGCGTTGGCGGCGGTGATCTCACCCATGCCGCTCACGAACCCGAGCTCGCCGATCAGGCTTCCTGCCTCGGTTCGCAGGCGCACGGCCTCACGTCGCTGGCGGGTCGAGAGTGCACGCAGCCGTGCAAGCTCACGCATGGAGGCACCATCGGGCTCGCGCTCGTAGGCCTCGGTCGCCACCTGGTACTCGCTCGACGACTCGTTGTCGTCGATGCGCGCGAGCTGTGCGGTGACCTGCGCGGATGCCAGCTCGAAGATCTTGCGCTCGGCGCGGAACTGCGCGAGCTCGGAGATCACCTGACCGGTGCGGACGCCGTTGTCGACGAGGTTCGCGAGGTGCTCCTCGCGCTCGACGAGCACGGGCAGCACGTCACCGAAGTAGCGCATCGATCCGTGCAGCCAGGCACGCTCGGCAGCGAACGAGCCGAGCAGCTCACGGCGCATGATCGCCAGCGCCACGAGGTCCTTGCGACGGGCCTCCTGCGCCTCTGCGAGTCGCTCCGAGGCCTGCATGAGCTTGCTCTCGGCCCACCGCAGCTCCTCGTGGAGCGCGACGAGGTCGTCCGCCGGCATCGAGCTGGCAGGCAGCTCCACCGCGGCAGCCGGCACCTCGGCCGGAGCGTCGCTGATGAGTGCGCCCTCGGCGCCTGCACCCGCGATGATGGACTGGATGTCGACATCCGATACCTCGGCGCTCAGCAGCATCCCGTCGACGTCGCCGCGCGTAGCGGCCGCCGAGTTGAGTGCCTTCGCCGTAGCATGGAAATGACGTGCCCTGGATCGAGTGGCCACGACGTATCCCCCTGTGTTTCCTCCGGGCCCACATGCCTCCTGCATGCGGACCACTCCCACGTCCGAAGGTACGACGGGTTCGCCGATACGACAAGGGGGATCGCTCACGCGGTGCGGCCAGCGCACGGCCGCTGCCGCGCAAGCCCGCATGGCCGCGTCATCGCGAGCCGGCCGCGAGGTGGCCGCAACGCGGGCTCAGGCAGGCGAGAGCAGGCTCTCGTGCACGGCTTCCCATGCGTACATCTCGGGGGTGAAGTACGAGACGCGGGTCTTCTTGTACTCCTTGGTGGAGTACAGCACGATGTAGTCGTCGAGGCCGGTCTCGGAGCTGATCGCCTTGAGCACGTCCTCGCACTCGTCCTTGGTGCGACCGTGGGTCATCGAGAACAGGTTGTACGGCCAGTTCGGATACGTCGGGCGCTCGTAGCAGTGCGAGACGCCGCGGAAGCTGGCCATCAGCTGGCCGACCTCCTCCATGCGCTCGGGCGGGCAGACCCACACGCCCATGCCGTTGAAGGTGAAGCCCGCCTTGCGATGCGCGAGCACCGCGGCGTAGCGGCGCATCTGGCCGGTGCGGATGAACTGCAGGCCGCGGTCGATCAGCTCCTGCTCGTCGAAGCCGAACGCCTCGGCGAGCTCCAGGAACGGCCTGGCACTGGCGGGCAGGTCGATCTGCAGCGCCCTGATCGCGTCCTTGTCGCGCTCGGTGAGCGCTTCGGGGGCGGGGGAGGGCAGCTCGGGCTCGCGCTTCGCCTTCTTCGCGTTCGGCGCGCGGTCGCCCTTCACGTCGAGGTCGACGCCGATCTTGAAGAACCGAGTCGACGGCATGTGGCGCAGCACCTCGACGCCGGCCATCTCGCCGAGCAGGTCCATCGTGCGCTCGAGCCCGATCTTGGAGTCCGGCGGCACGGCCAACGTGAACCAGACGTTCATCTCGTGGTCGCGCAGGTAGTTGTGCGTCACGCCCGGATGGGCGCTGAAGACCGCGGCCGCACGGTCGATCGCGTCCTGGTCGCCGTTGACCTTGGCCGCGGCGAGCATCGAGCGGTACCCGAGCCGGCGGGTATCGAAGATCGCGCTGACCTGGCGGATCTTGCCGTCCGCGCGCAGGGCCGCGATGCGCTCGATGACCGCATCCTCGTCGACACCGAGCCGTTCCGCGAAGGCCGCATAGGGGCGCGCGACGAGCGGGAACTCGTTCTGGATCAGGTCCAGCAGGTCGGCGTCGATCGGATGGGCAGCGGCAGCGACGGAAGCATCCATGTCGGCGACTCTACGTCGGATCCGGAACCGGCGCTGCAGGGTATGCGAGCAGGGTGCGCGCGACCTTCCATCCCTTGCTGCTGTTGTTGACGGTGCTCGCGCTCGCCGGCTGCGACGCGCCGGGCGGCTCAGCGCTCAAGGAGACCGACGAGCCGGTCGATCGCGACCGCGGCCGGCAGCTGTTCCAGCAGACGTGCCGGGCGTGCCACTCGCTCGCCGATGCGCGCGCTGCCGGCGTGTTCGGCCCCGACCTCGACCTGCTCCAGCCGGACGCCGAACGGGTCCGCGAGCAGATCACCTCGGGCGGTGGCGGCATGCCCCCCGACCTGCTCGACGGCGAGGACGCGGACACCGTGGCGCGCTACGTCGGCGAGGTTGCAGGGGCCAAGCCCGAGGTCGAGGGCGAAGGCGGCACCCGCGGCAACGCCAAGCCATCAGGTGACGATGCCTGAGCTGCTCGTACAGTTGACCGACCTGCACGTGCGGGCCGACGCCGATCGTGACATCGCGGCGGAACGGGTCGATCGAGCGATCGAGCTGGTACGGCGGCTGGATCCACGCCCCGCCGCCATCCTGCTGACCGGCGACCTCGTCAACTCGGGAGCGCCGGAGGAGTACACGCTGCTCGTCGAGCTGCTCGCCCCGCTGCTCGCGCTTGGCATCCCCGTGCTACCCCTGGTCGGCAACCACGATGACCGCGCACTGCTGCGCGAGTGCCTGTCGGGCGCGCCGAACGTGGCGCACCTCGGTCGTGAACGCCACCTGCAGTACGAGTGGCGCGCCGGCAGCTTCCGCGTGTTGTGCCTCGACACCCAGCACACCGGTCACGACGACGGCAAGTACTGCGACACGCGACACGCGTGGCTCGCGGCGCGCCTGGCCGAGGACCCCGAGACCCCGACAATCCTCGCCATGCACCACCCGACCTTCCAGCTCGGTCTCCCCGCGATGGACGAGCTCGCCGTGCGCGCCGACCACGCTGCCCGCTTCGAGGCGTTGGTCGCCGCCTCGCCCGCCGTCGAGCGGATCGTCTGCGGCCACGTGCACCGAGCCGCGACCGCGCGCGTCGCGCACGCACCCGCCTTCGCCTGCCCGAGCGTCTTCCTGCCGCTGCGCCCCGACCTGCAGCCCGGCGCCCGCATCACGCTCGTCGACGGCCCGGTCGGCATCGGCCTGCACGTGCGCACGCCCGACGGCAGGCTCGCCAGCCACGTCCGAGTCATCGGCCCCGTCCCCCACGCCGCCCCGGTTGATTAAGTCGAGTTAGTTGCCCAAGGACCGCACAAAGTCGTCCGAACAGCCCGGCTGACCTGATCCGGGCGATGCATGTGCGATCTGTCGACTTCATCTCGACGTCCTGCACATCCATGGCACTTCGGAAGGCTCACCCGACCACGCACCGCCCTCACGCGGGCGAGCGCCTGCGGCAACCGGTAGCCTTGGTCCATGCTGGACATCCGCCTGATCCGTGAGACCCCTGAAGTCGTCGAAGAGACGCTGCAGCGCCGTGGCGCGACGGCCGACCTGTCGAAGGTGCGCGAGCTCGACGAGCAGCGCCGCGCCGTCAACACGAAGCTGGACGACCTGCGCGCCGAGCGCAACTCGGCCTCCAAGTCGATCGGCGCGGCCAAGGGCCGGGGCGAGGATGCCGAGGCGGAGATGGCGGCCGTGCGCGAGCTCGGCGACCGCATGGACGCAGCGACCGAACGCGAGCGGGCCCTGGCCGGCAAGCTCGACACGATGATGCTCAACATCCCCAACATCGTCCAGGACGAC
>JAOPYU010000302.1 GCA_025964455.1 Thermoleophilia bacterium
CGAACGAGCGCGATCGTCTCGTCCGAGCCGAACACGATCGCCCCATCCACGCGCTCCCAGGGCAGCTCATCGCCCGCCCCGACCACCTCGACCCGCTCCAGCAGGGATGGTTCGGTCGCCGCGAGGCTGCCGAGCAGGTGGTGGAGCACCGTCTCGTCGCGCGACGGACGCACGACGGCCACGGCGCCCACGGCGAGGGCGGCGACCACGCCTTCGATCGCCAGGCCGGGCACGCGGCCCGACGCCAGCACCAGCACGCGCTCGGGCGCCGTCGGGAAGGGTCCGATCGACCCGACTTCCTCCTCGAGCACGAGCCGCATCGTGCGGCCACGTGTGCGCAGCAGCACGTGTCGGAGCTGGGATTCCACGTCGGCCCGCGCGTAGCCGTGGCGCGCGACGGTCTCGGCGACGGCCTGGGCGAATCCCTCGGTCTCGTGCCAGTGCGCGAGTGCGCGCTCGAGCGCGTCGAGCACGGCGGCCGGATCCTGCGCGTGCTCAGTCATCGGAGCGGCCCCGGTTCGGGCGAGCTGCCGAGACGTAGTCCGCGTCGCTCGAGTCGATGGATCCGCGCGCCTCGAGCAGCGAGCGCAGGCCGTCGAGGTCCTCGCTGTGCGGGGTGCCCCATCCGGGCTCGTAGCCGAAGGTGTCGCGCAGCGGCCGGACGCCGAAGTGCTCGTCCAGCACGCTGACCATGTCGAGGTCGACGAGCGCCGGGTGCTCGGCGCCGCACGTGCGGGCGAGGTCGAGCAGGTCGCTGCGGAGCGTCGCGATGTAGTTCGCCAGCCGCGCCGACTTCACCGTGGGATCCAGGCCGCGCATGAGCCACGGGCGCATCGTCGCGACCCCGGTCGGGCAGTGCCCGGTGTGACACTTCTGCGCCTGGATGCAGCCGATCGCGAGCATCGCCTCGCGGCCGATGCTGACCATGTCGCACCCCAGCGCGAAGGCGACGAGCGTCCGCTCCGGGAGCCCGAGCCTGCCCGAGCCCACGAACACCACGTCCTCGTGCAGCCCCTGCGCCGCGAACGCGCGGTAGACCTCGGCCATCCCGATCGTGAAGGGGAGCGACACGTGGTCGCTGAACACGAGCGGCGCTGCGCCGGTGCCGCCCTCGCCGCCGTCGACCGTGATGAAGTCCGGCCCCGTGCCGGTCGCGCGCATCTTCTCGGCGAGCTCGGACCAGAACCGCTGCTCGCCCACGGCGCTCTTGATCCCGACGGGCAGCCCCGTGGCGGCGGCGACCTCCTCGATGAACTCGAGCATCGTGTCGATGTCACCGAACGCGGCGTGCCCGGGCGGGCTCACGCAGTCCACGCCCTCCTGCACGCCACGGATGCGCGCGATCTCGGCGGTCACCTTCGCGCCCGGCAGGATCCCGCCGTGCCCGGGCTTGGCGCCCTGGCTCAGCTTGATCTCGATCGCGCGGACCGGGCCGCGCGCGATCGTCTCCTGCAGCGCGGCGAGGCTGAAGGCCCCCGTGGTGAGGTCTCGGCACCCGAAGTAGCCGGTGCCGATCTGAAAGGTCAGGTCGCCGACGTGCAGGTGATGGTCGGAGAGACCGCCCTCGCCGGTGTTCTGCAGGCATCCGGCGATCGCGCATCCGCGGTTGAGGGCCTCGTGCGCGCGTGAGCCGAGCGCGCCGTAGCTCATGCCGCTGACGTTGACGATCGAGTTGGGTCGGAAGGCGTGCGTGCGGCCATGGAAGGCACCGAGCACCTTCGCAGCAGGCAGCTCCGTGACCGGGTCGATGCGCGGGGCGGGCGCCGGGAAGGCGGCGTGCCGGACGATCACATAGCCCGGCGTGCGCTCCATGTCGTTGTCGGAGCCGAATCCGAAATAGCGGTTCTCATTCTTGGAGGAGGCGTAGATCCACCGCCGCTCGTCGCGCGTGAAGGGGCGCTCCTCGTCGTTGGCGGTGACGATGTACTGGCGCAGCTCCGGACCGACCTTCTCGAGCCAGTAGCGGAAGTGCCCGATCACCGGGAAGTTGCGGATGATCGTGTGGCGCTTCTGCGTGATGTCGTGGATCGTGACGAGCACGAGCAGCAGGAGCAGGGCGGCGAGCAGGAGGAGCCAGGGGTGATCGAGCATGCTTCGGGCCTACCCCCGCGGGACCCGCGCCACGCGAAGTGCCGGCGCATGCGCCCCGTGGGCCGTCGCCCACCGCATGAGTGGAACACCAACGTGGCCATGAGGTGCCGGTGTGCCACTCATGAGCGGCGGTGGTGCATGAGTGGCACCGGGGCATGTCCATCGACGTGTGGTGTGCCACTCATCCATGGCCTGGAGGTGGCTCGTGGAGCCGGAGGCACGAGACTCAGGCAGGCAGCTCTTCGAGATGGAGCGAGCAGCCCTTGAGGACGGCGCCGGGAGCGCGCCCGACCAGCTCGAAGGAGCTGCCGCGGCGGGTCCCGATGTCCTCGCTGCGGATCGCCGCGCACGAGTGGACGTTGGCGATGTCGTGGAACACGAGCAGCCCGGGTTCGCCGTCGGCGACCTCCTCGAGCGAGACCGGATCCACCACGCGCACACGCATCGTCGGCGGGAACCAGCGGCCACCCGGCGCGTCGGCCAACTCGGGCAGCGGCAGCCCGCACGCCGCTGCGACCGTGCCGAGCCAGGCCTGGCTCGAGAGCTCGCTCATGCCGTACTCGTTCTCGCACCACTCGGCAGGGACGCCGAGCCACGAGCC
Organism: Thermoleophilia bacterium; assembly: GCA_025964455.1. The sequence continues at coordinate 2,693 of JAOPYU010000302.1, forward strand.
GGTCCGGGCGACCAGCTCCTCGCGCGTGAGCTCACGGGTGCGCCCCTTGTAGCCGCCGGTGTCGACGACACGACTTGCAGGGGGTAGCTGGATGGGCGGCAGGCCGGCGTCGCGGACGGCATCGAGCAGCAACACCAGCGCGAAGCTCGTGGCGAGCACGAGGACGGGTTCCCCGGACCCCGCCAGCCGGGTCAGCTGCTCCCAGGCCCCGGGGGCATCGACTCCGTACTCGGCATCCACCCAGGCGCCCGCGTCACGGCAGCGCTCGCCCGTGCGGATGCGGTCGTACATGTACGAGAGGGAGGAGTGCGGCGCGTCGGCGCCGGACGGCTGCAGCTGCACGCACGCGAGCGGCGGGCGCGCGCCCGTCGCGACGTCGGGCACGAGCGCGGCGTCAACGCCAAGGTCGATGGCGTGGTCGTAATGTCCGAGCGTCGCGAGCCGGTGGCGCGAGCGATCGGCGCTCGTCGTTCCGCTCGAGCGCCATTCGGCAGCGACGGGTGCCGCCGGATCGAACACCTCGAGCGACTTGAAGGCAGCGATCGGCAGCGCCGGGATGTCGCGCCACGCGGCAACCTCGGCGTCCGCGCCGCGGGTCGCGAGCTCGTGGCTGCACCACGCGTCGTAGGCCGGGATCGCGGCGCGCTGGGCGCCGTAGAGTTCGAGCGCGCGCTGCTGGAAGGGGTCGTCCATCGACGCGCATCGTCGCACGCGGGCCGCGCCGGGGCTACGATCTGCCCATGGCGCACACCATCCTGCACTTCGAGCGCACCATCGACTCCTCCCACGTGATTCCCGGCCACCCCGGCAAGTGCGCGCGCCTGCACGGCCACACGTACCGCTTCCAGGTGTGGGTGTCGGGCCCGGTCGACGAATCCACGGGCATGCTCGTGGACTTCTACGACCTCAAGCAGGAGATCGATGCGTGGGACCACCGCCACCTCAATGACGAGGTCGCGTTCGTGCCGACCGCCGAGTTGCTGGCGACCGAGATGCGCCGACGGATCCTCGCGACGGTGCTCGCGGGCGTCGACGACGACAATGCTGCGCAGGTCGGCGTGTTGCT
>JAOPYU010000355.1 GCA_025964455.1 Thermoleophilia bacterium
GTCTGAGAGTTCCGGCTCCATCGCGGCGGCCGGATCGACCATCTCGTCGGGAGCACCATCTGCCCCGACCGCCATCGCAGGCGCGATCGCGAGCAGCGCGAGGGCCATGGCGACGAGCAGGGTGATCGTGCGAGAGCGCATGGGCCGGTCCGTCCGGGAGTCGAGTGCGATGGGCGTGGGAGCGGCCAGCGGGTGGCCCTTCCCGTCAAGCGTACGACGAGAACACGCTGATGGGAAGATCCCCCGCAGCGTCGACTAGTATCCGTCGACGCGCCGATGTTCGATCGAGGGAGCCGCATGCCGCACACGCCGGGCTGGGACGAGACGAGGCTGGCCGCCGTCGCACGAGGCGACGCACCCGCCGACGTGGCGCTCATCGGCGGGCGTGTGCTGTCGGTGCACACCCGGGAGTGGCTCGAGGCCGACCTGCTGCTCATGGACGATCGCATCGCAGCGGTCGTGGATCGCGATTCCGGCACCCCGGTGGATGCACAGCAGACCGTCGATGTCTCCGGCCGCTACCTGGTCCCGGGCTACGTCGACGCGCACATGCACGTCGAATCCTCCAAGCTCACCGTGCCGGCGTTCGCGACGGCAGTCGTGCCGCGCGGAACTACCAGCATCGTCACGGAGCCACACGAGGTCGGCAACGTGCTCGGCGTCGAGGGGACGCGCTGGTTCATGGACAGCGCGGACGGCGTGCCGCTCACCTGCTGGTTCATGGTGCCCAGCTGCGTGCCCGCCAGCGATTTCGAATCCGCCGGCGCATCCATCGACGTCGCCGGGATGGAGCTGCTGCTCGAACACCCTCGCGCACTCGGCGTCGGCGAACTCATGAATTTCCCCGGCATCATCGCGGGCGACCCCGAGCAGCTGGACAAGCGCCGGGCCGGCGGTGCGACCCACGCCGACGGGCACGCTCCGGGCGTGCGCGGCCGTGACCTGGACGCCTACGCCGCTGCCCGCATCAACTCCGACCACGAGAGCATGTCCGTGGCCGAGGCGCTCGACAAGCGCCGCCGGGGCATCTGGGTGCTCATGCGCGAGGCGTCCAACGCGCACAACCTCGCCGACCTGCTCCCGCTCGTGCGCGAGTACGGACCGGCCTTCATGGCGATGTGCACCGACGACCGCGAACCGGACCACCTGCTCCGCGAAGGGCACATGGACCACCTGCTGCGCATCTGCGTGCGCGAGGGCATCGACCCCGAGACCGCCCTGCTGCTCGCGACCCTGCACCCCGCGCTCGCACACGGCCTGCGCGACCAGGGCGCGCTGGTCCCGGGCGCCCGGGCCGACCTCAACGTGCTCCCGGACCTCAAGACGTTCCTGCCGGAGCAGGTCTGGGTCGGGGGTGCGCTCGTCGCACGCGACGGCGCGCTGCTGGTTCCCGTGACCGCATCCTCGCCCGCCGAGGTGTGTGACACGGTGCGAATGGCGCCGCTCGAGCCGGACGCCTTCGACGTACCGGCCACCCGGCCGGTGCCCGACGCGTCGGTCGCCCGAGTGCGTGTCGTCGGTGCGCTCGACGGCCAGCTCGTCACCGAACACCGGATCGAGGAGCTGCCGGTCACTGATGGGCTCGTCCAGGCAGCGCCCGAGCGCGACGTGGTCAAGCTCGCGGTGATCGAGCGGCACGTCGCGAGCGGACGCATCGGCAATGGATTCGTGCACGGCTTCGGGTTGCGCGAGGGCGCCTTCGCGGGGACCGTCGCGCACGATGCGCACAACACGCTCGTGGTCGGCGTGGACGATCCGTCGATGCGCGCCTGCGTGGCGCGGCTCGCCGAACTGCGCGGCGGAATCGTGGTCGCTCGGGATGGTCGCGTCGTCGCCGAGCTGGCGCTGCCCGTCGCCGGGATCATGACCGACATCCCCGTCGAACAGGCCGTCGCGGCGATGGACGAGCTGCATGCCCGGCTCCGCGAGCAGGGCGTGACGATCGAGGCGCCGTTCATGTGTTTGTCGTTCCTGGCGCTCAGCGTGATCCCGTCGCTCAAGCTGACCGACCGCGGCTACGTCGACGTGGACCGGTTCAAGATCGTCGATGTGCTCGCCGACGAGGCGCCCGTCACCGCCTGACCACGATCCGAGTCCGGCGAGGCCGGCTCAGCCGGCCGGGACGGCGCCGCGCTCCGCGCGCTCGGTGATGCGCCGGGCCTCGCGGACCAGGTCGCGCGCGATCTGCTCCTCATCACCGGTGCGCAGCTCGCCCCCATCGACCACGGCCCGGCCCTGGACGAACAGCGTATGCACCTGGCGCGGCGCCGCGAACACGAGCGCCGCGACCGGGTCGACGATGCCCGCGTAGTTGAGGCCCGTCAGGTCCCAGAGCGCGACGTCGGCGAGCTTGCCGACCTCGAGCGAGCCGACCTCGTCCTCGCGGCCCAGGCAGCGAGCGCCGTGGATCGTGCCCATCGCCAGCGCGTCGCGCGCCGACATGGCGGTCGGGCCGCCACGAAGCCGCGCGAACAGCATCGCCTCGCGCACCTCCACGTTCAGCTCGAGGCACTCGTTCGAGGCGGAGCCATCGACGCCGAGGCCGACGGGCGCACCTGCGGCGAGCAGGTCAGCCGTGCGCGCGATGCCGGCGCCAAGGCGCGCGTTGGAGCTCGGGCAGTGCGCCACTCCGACCCCGTGCTCGCCGAACAGCGCCACCTCGCGATCGTCCAGGTGGACGCAGTGGGCGAGCCACACGTCGTCGCCGATCCAGCCGAGCCGCTCCAGGTACTCGACGGGGCGGCAGCCGTGGCGCTCGAGGCAGAATGCGTCCTCCTCCACCGTCTCGGCGAGGTGGGTGTGCAGCCGCACGCCGTGGCGACGGGCGAGGGTCGCGGATTCGGACATGAGCCGCTCGGTGACCGTGAAGGGCGAGCAGGGCGCGACGGCGATGCGCAGCATCGAATCGAACGAGGGGTCGTGGAACCGCGTGACGGCATCCTCGGTCGCGGCGAGGATGGCATCGGTGCCCTCCACCACGTGGTCGGGCGGCAGCCCACCGTCGCGCTGACCGAGGTCCATCGAGCCTCGGCACGGGTGGAAGCGGATGCCCAGGTCGCGAGCAGCGGCCACCTCGACGGCGAGCAGGTCGCCCGCATCGGCCGGGTGCAGGTAGTGGTGGTCGGTCGCCAGCGAGCAGCCCGAGCGCAGCAGCCCCGCGATCGCGGCGCGCGCGGCGGCGTCCTCTCCCGCCTCGTCGAAATGGGCCCAGGTCGGATAGAGGGTCGTCAGCCAGTCGAACAGGATCGAATCCTGCGCAAGGCCCCGCGTCAGCGCCTGACACATGTGGTGATGGCAGTTCACGAGGCCGGGGGTCGCCAGGAAACCGGGCATCGAACGGACCTCGGCGCCTCGACGCAGCTCCTCGGGGGCGTCGCCCTCGCCGATGGCGACGATCCGCCCGTCGTCGAGCACGAGGTGGCCGGTCACGTGCTCGCTGCGATCGGTGTCCATCGTGGCGATGGCGCACCCTTGGATCACCACTCGTGCGTGCTCGCTCATGGTCCCTCCACGACATCCTCACGCGCCTGCAAGCGCGACCGCGGAACCCTACCGCACGCAGGGACGCAGCAGGGCGGGCGGCGCCGGCGTCGGGTCCCCCTTGTCGCTCCGGCGCCCCAGTGGTTCGCTGGAGGTGGTGGCCGCTCCGGGGGGAGCGTGCGCTGCCGTTCGCAACCCAGCCGCGGACGGCGTGTGGATCGATCGAGGGGGATGAACGTATGGGAGCAGGCATCGACTGTGGGGTCGCGCCACCCGTGCTGCAGGGCGGCGGTCCAGCCGCACCACCAGCGAGCACTCCGGGTGCGACCGGCGCGCCCGGCGCACCGACACCGCCCGTGACCGCCGGAGGCGCGGTCGCAGGGCAGGCAGGGGCCGGTGCCGCACCGACCACGGCTCCGCAGACCACTCCCGCGCCCGGCGCCGCGCCGACCACGCCC
>JAOPYU010000023.1 GCA_025964455.1 Thermoleophilia bacterium
GAAGCGCTTACTGGCCCTTGGTGTACTCGTCGATGAGCACCTGGGCGACCTCCGGGCGGGAGAACTGCACCGGCGGCTTGACGCCCTCGCCGAGCATCTCGCGCACCTTGGTGCCCGACAGGAAGACATGGTCCTCGCTGCCGTGCGGGCAGGTCTTCGCCGAGCCCATGCCCTCGCACCTGGTGCAGAAGAACGAGTGCTCGTACTTGAGGATCGTCATGCCGAGCTCCTCCGCCGTGAAGCGCTCGAAGAACTCCTGCGCCTCGTACGTGGAGTAGTAGCTGCCGACGCCAGCGTGGTCGCGACCGACGATGAAGTGGGAGCAGCCGTAGTTCTTGCGCGTCATGGCGTGGAAGACGGCCTCGCGGGGGCCGGCGTAGCGCATCGCGGCGGGGTAGGCGCCGAGCTGCACGCGGTCGGTCGGGAAGTAGTTCTCGATGAGCACCTCGTAGCACCGGAAGCGCACGTCGGCCGGGATGTCGCCGTCCTTGGTGCGGCCCACGAGCGGGTGCAGCAGCAGGCCGTCGACGATCTCCATGGAGCTCTTGAGGATGTACTCGTGCGCACGGTGCACGGGGTTGCGCGTCTGGAAGCCGACGACCGTGGACCAGCCGTTCGCCTCGAACTGGGCGCGGGTCTGGGCCGGCGTCAGCAGGTGCTCGCCGAACAGGTTCGGCTGGAAGTCGAAGACGCGGATGGGTCCGGCGAGGATCGTGTCGCCCTGCGCGTAGAGGATGGCAACGCCCGGATGGGCCTCCTCGGTGGTGCCGTAGACCAGCTCGGCCTCACGGTGCTTGTCGCCCTCGTAGCGCTCCGTGACGTCCATGACGCCGAGCAGCTGGCCGTCGGGGGATGCCAGCGCGACCTCGCTGCCGGCGACGTCCTCGTGCACGCGCAGGGTGATCGGGAGCGACCACACCGCGCCGCTGGCGAGGCGGCTCGACGTGAGCACGGCCTCGTAGTCGGACTTGCCGAGGAAGCCCTCGATCGGGCTCATCGCGCCGACCGCGATCATCTCGAGGTCGGCGGCCTGGGTGTCGGTGAGCGTCACGAGCGGGAGGCTGCCTGCGTGCTGGCGCAGCGCCTCGCCCTCGGCTCCGGTGACGACGCGGTCGACGAGCGTGCCGCCGTGGGGGGCGACGAGCGCGGCCTTGGTGGTGGCCGGGGCCTCGAGGGTGGTGGACATGTGGCGGCGTCTCCTTGGGAGCAGTCAGGTGGCGATCGACGCGCGGGGGAGTGCGGTCGGTCGAAATGGTCGATCCCGAATCGCCGGGACCGATCGTACCCTACCAAATCACTGGGGAATGACGGGTCAGCACCCGCGCACATGCGCCGTGGGCGGCCATCGGACCCGCCCCGAGACGGGCCACGCGGTGGCCGCGGCCGCGATGCGCGCTCGGGCGGCTTTGGCGCGGGCGGCCGGCTCCGGCCACGCGATGGCTCGAATTCACGGGGTCCCGGCTCCCAGTCCCCATGCGGGTTCCAGCCCCGGCGCGGCCAACCCGTGGCCGGTTCTGCAACGCCCGAGGCGGCCACCCCGACACTCCGGTGAATGGCCGCACCTGCCCAGCAGGCCGCGGCTCCGGAACAGGCCACCCCGCGACCCACGAGGAAGCACGTGACCGCAGCACTTGCGTCCAATCCAGCCGCCCTGCCGACCGCAGCGACGGCCAATCCACTCGCCGCCCTCACCGGGCGCGTGAAGCGGATCGACCCCAACGAGCTCATCGCCGTTGCCACGCAGGTGGCGGCGCACGAGCAGGGCGGTGTCGCCGGCCAGCAGCAGGCGCTCCAGGCGCAGGCCGAGGAAGCGCGCCAAGCCCAGCAGCAGGCGGCGCTCCGTGAGCAGGTGGCCCGCGAGCAGCAGGCGGCAGCAGCCAGTCGTCAGCAGCAGGCGCAGGCGGTGGCCACCCCGGCCGCTGCGGCGACCGCGGCGCCCGTGGCGGCGACCCGCACGTCCGCCGATGGTGCCGTGGCGATCCCGTCGTCGAACGTCGCGCCGCGCACCAAGCACGACTACTGGACCAAGCACATCGCGCAGTTCGCAGGGAAGTACCTGCCGGACGGGCCCTCGATGCGCCCCAACTGCGGGCCGGCGTCGGTGACGATGGCGCTGCGCATGGTCGGCCTCGACATCCCCGGCTTCAGCGGGCAGAACTCGGAATCCGTGCTCGACAAGGCGCGGGTGCTGGCGACCGGCAAGAACGACGTCTCGGTCGGGACCACGGATTCGGAGCTCGAGTCGCTCATCTCCAAGAGCGGCGCACAGTGGTCGGAGTCGACCAACTTCGGCGAGGTCACGAACTGGGTGAAGCAGGGCATCCCGGTCGTGCTGAGCGGCAACCCGGCGCACGGCTGGAACAGTCGCTACAGCTCCGACCAGGTCTACCCCTTCGACGGCGGTCACTGGGTCACGGTGTCGGGCTACGACTCCGCGACCGGCCACTACATCGTCAACGATCCGCTCTCGCAGATCGGGCCGATCTATGTCTCGGAGGCTGAGCTCAAGAGCTACAACTCCGCACATGGCAACCTGGGCATCGCGGTCTTCCGCTGATCCTGCCCCGACGCATTCCGTGTGAGCGCTGCGTGACGCGCCCGCACGAGCCGTAGCGCACGTCCCCACCCGTCACGCACACCACGCATGAAGGCCCGTCCCCGCCCGGTTCGCACCACCGGTCGGAGGCGGGCCTTCGTGCGTGCGCGGGCGGGTTGCCTCGGCGCGCCCCAGTTC
>JAOPYU010000034.1 GCA_025964455.1 Thermoleophilia bacterium
GGCGACGGCCGGACGGCTCGGCCGGATGCTCATGCTCGGCGGCGGGGCGACGCTCGGCGCCGCGCTGCTCACCGGGTGCGCACGCCAGGGCTCGCCGACGCCGACGCCCATCACGCCGACCCCGACGACGGGACCGACGCCGACCCCGCCGACCGTCCCCACCACGCAACGAGTCCGGATCGCACAGCTCAACGCCTACAACCTGTTCGACACCGTCGACCAGCCGCGCGTCCAGGACGACGTGCTCACCCCGGTCGAGTACGACCGCAAGCTCGCCAAGCTCTCGCTCTCGATACGCGATGCCATGGCCGCCCCCGACGTGATCGCCATGGAGGAGGTCGAGAACGAGGGCGTGCTGCGCGACCTCGCGGCGCGACCCGAGCTCGCGGGCCTCGGCTATGTACCGCTCCTGGTCGAGGGCACCGACCCGCGCGGCATCGACGTCGGCTACCTGTACCGACCGAGCCGGGTGCAGCTCGTCTCCCACGAACAGCGCCAGACCACCTTCGTGTCACCCACCGGACGCAACATCAAGCTGTTCACGCGTCCCCCGCTCGTCGCCACCTTCCGGCCCGTGGGCCAGGGCGGCGTCGCAGATGCCTCGGCGGGTCGCGACCTGACCATGATCGTCAATCACTTCACCTCGCAGCTGCAAGGTGAGGAAGGGGCGCAGAAGCGCCTCTGGCAGTCCCAGTTCGTGGCCAGCCTCGCCGACGGCAGTGCGGGTGTCGCCAATCTCGACCCGAAGCGGGTGGTCGTCATCGGCGACCTCAACGAGGGTGTCGGCGAGCCCGGCTACCAGGAGCTCGTGGAGGGCCCGACCGAGGGCGTGCCGGCGCTCGTCAACGCCGCGGCGCACCTCCCCGAGGCAGACCGCTACTCCTACCGGCGCGGCAGCAAGCGCACGCTGCTCGACCACGTGCTCATCACCCCGACGCTCGACGGAGCGGTGCGCCAGGTGCGCATCCCGCACATCAACTCGGATTCGAGCGAGACGCTCGGTACTGACGCGACGACGTACCTGCGCTCCGGTGACCACGACCCCGTGATCGTGGACATGGACCTCTGACAACGATCGAGGGGCCCCACGGCGAGTGCCGCAGAGCCCCTCGCAGGACGGAACCGATCAGGCGCTGAGCCCGATGCTGTAGTCCTTGTCCTTGTAGCCCTTCTCGATCTTCTTCATCCGCTTCTCGATCGCGGCGAAGTCGGTCGTGATCTTCTGCAGGTCCTTCATCTCGTCGGCGCCCAGGCTGGTCGGATCCTTGGTCGCCTTGTCCATGAGCGGGCCCATCTTGCCGAGCAGGTCCGAGGTGTCGTGCAGCGTGTCGACGAGGTCGTCGTGCAGCTTGGACACGTCGTCGGGTGCGTCGATGTCGTCGAGCTCGTCGGCCGCATCGTCGAGCGACTTCTGGGCCGAATCCAGGTCCTTGGCCGTCGGTGTGCCGGAGTCGAGCGCCTTGATGTCCTTCTCGACGGAGTTGCCGACGGACCGGACGTCCTTCTCGTACTCCTTCTTGGACGGGCCGCCACAGCCGGCGAGCAGCGCGGCGCAGGCGACGAGTGCGACGATGGCCGCGAGCAGTCGGGTGGTCTTCATCTGAGTGGATCCGCCTTCGGTGGAGTGGTGGTTTCCACCCCCCTACCCCCGACCGGGCCAGCCCTACCCAGCGGCGTCAGGCGCCGAAGGACTGCGACCAGTACGTGCGGCCGGTGGTCGACTGGCCGGCAGAGACGCCGAGCCGCCGGAAGTCCGGATCCATGATGTTGCGGCGGTGGCCCGGGCTCGCCATCCATTCGGCGACGACCTGCTCCGGCGAGAGCTGCCCGGTCGCGACGTTCTCGCCCCAGGCGCGCGTGAACCCGGTCGCGCGGATGCGGCTGCCGGGGTCGCCGTCACCGATGCCGTCGTGCGCCATCACGCCGACGGCCGCCTGTCGGGCCGTGTGGCCCTCGGCCGCGGCGTCGAGCTGGGCGTCGTAGGCGAGTGCGACGAGCCCCGCCTTGGCGCGCTCGGCATTCACGAGCTCGAGCACGCGCTGCTCCCACGGGTGGTCCTCGACGCCGCCCGTGGGGCGTCCGAGCGCGTCGCGACCGAGCGTCGCCTGCTGGGCCGCGGCGGCGATCCGCGCATTGGTCGATGCGATGTAGCCCTGGAGCGCCTGGCCCGTCTGCGCCACCCAGGCGCGCTCCGCCTCGTTGGCGGGCGCGGCGCCGGACATGAGTGCCTGCGTGCGTGCTTCGCCGATACCGCCGCCAGCGGTGGTCGCGGGCGCCGGCTGCGCGACATATGCGGATGCCGGCGCGGCCGAGATCGCCGCTGCCTCGAGCAGCAGCGTCGTGGTCGGCGCGTAGAACGACGCGTCCGGCCCCACGGTGGAGCCTGCGCCGTAGAGCAGCATGGTCTCTGGTCCCCCGAGCATCCCTCGTCCCCAGCTCGTCCCGGTCATCTGCACCGGGCGTCCCCACGCCGGTGCCACACCAGCCAACCACCGATCCCGGGAGCTGTGGAGGGGGATCCGATTCGGGGGATCGACAGGAACGCGGATCCGTCGCACAGTGGAGGGGTGACGCGAACCGGCCGAACTGCGGCCGCGTTCGCTTCGACCGCAGGGACGCGGAAGGGACGAACATGGGACAGGGAATGTCGTGCGGCTGCAGCAGCGCACAAGGAGGGGGCTCGACCCCCGCAACGACCGCCACCGCCACCGCCCCGAGCTCCGGCTCGACCACGGGCACCCAGGCACCGGCAGTCGACAGCAAGCAGGCGGACGACGCTGCGGCCAAGGCCGCGCTCGTGCAGGCCCCTGCCAGCAGCTCGACGGTCACCACGAGCGCAGGCGGGCCACTGGCGCCGGCTTCCTCGAGCGTCGCAGTTGCGTCGGGATCCGCTGCCCAGGCTGGTGGCAAGGCATCCGCGATGCCGCCCTCGCCGCTGCTGCCCAAGGACTCACCGTCGTGGACGCCGAGCTGGCTCGACCCGACCCAGTCGGGGCCGCCCATGAAGGGCAACCGCCCGGGACTGCCCGGCCATCCGCCCTTCCCCGGCGCGCCCGGCACTCCGCCGCCGTCGCGGCCGCCGTTCGGTTGGCACCCGCCGCATCCGCCCACGCGCCCGCCGCATGGCGGTGGCCCGATCACGCCGCCGCCCGGCCAGCCGCCGGTGCACCCGCCCAAGCCGCCGACGGATCCGAAGCCGCCCGTGGTCGATCCCAAGCCGCCGAAGCCGCCGGTCGACCCGAAGCCGCCCGTCGACCCGAAGCCGCCCGTCGACCCGAAGCCGCCGGTCGACCCGGTCGACCCGACGGACCCGATCGACCCCAAGGATCCCGTCACGCCTGGCGGGCGCGTCGATGCCTACAAGGCCGAGAAGATCGCCGTCACTGGTGGCGGCGGCGGCCAGTCCGACGACCGAGGCAACCTGTTCGTCGCCAATGGCCGCGAGATCAAGATCCTCGATCGTGACATGAAGGCCACCGGTTCCATCAAGCTCGCGACCAACGCGGTCGACGTGGCCCCGGCACCGGACGGCAAGTCGGCGTTCGTGGTCAGCCTGGTCGGCAACAAGTACCTGCCGCAGCGGTACGTGAAGGGCGCCGACGGCGCCTGGAGCAAGGACGACACCTTCAAGCTGCAGCCGTTCGAGTACGGCGGTCGCATGCACGAGGCAGAGGGCATGCGCATCGCCACCGATGCGAAGGGCAATCTCTTCGTCGCCGACGGCGTGTGGACGAGCAACTCGCTCAACACCGTCATCAAGTTCGACAAGGACGGCAAGTACGTCACCCGCTTCGGCGAGTACGTCGAGGGCAACCCCGGCGACGCATCGAGCTGGGAGCAGGGCAAGTTCTACTGGTCGCTCGGCGGCATCGCCGTCTCGCGCGACGGCAACACCGTCTACACCACCGAGGTCGGCAACAACCGCGTGCAGAAGTGGGACGTCAACGAGAGTGGCGCCTACGAGAGCACCAAGATGTGGGGCAACACCCAGGCCGACGATCCGCAGCGCAAGGGCGACTCCTCGCCCGGCAAGTTCGCGGCGCCGTACGACATCGGCATCGACAAGTGGGGTGACGTCTACGTCATCAACACGACCGTGTCGCAGATCCAGAAGTTCACGCCCGACGGCCAGCACATCCTGAGCATGCACGTGGGCTCGACCCCGGGTGCGTTCAAGGAAGGCGAGCGCGCCCACGGCCTGGCCGTCGACAGCGAGGGCAACGCGATCAGCACCGAGACCGGCACCGTGATGCGCCGGACCGAGGCCGAGACGCGCGAGGTGCCGCCCGTGCGCGAGACCCCGAAGCCCGACACGGTCGCGCCCAAGCTCCGCGGCTTCACGCTGCCGGAGTTCAGCGATGCCGCCACGGCGCGGATCACGATCGATGCCGAGGACGACCGCGCCATCGACATGGTCCGGACGGGCAACGAGGATGGCACGTGGGGCCCGTGGCGCCCGTACTCCAAGGAGCTCGACGCACCGCTCACCGACGGCCCCGGCGTGAAGGGCATCTATGTCCAGGTGCGCGACAAGGCCGGCAACGAGAGCGAGTCGGTCTACCACACGCTGCTGCGTCGCGCCTGACCGTTCGGGTCAGGCTGACACGCGCAGCGAGTGACCAGCGAACTCGCGGATGACTGACATGCCGACGCGTTGGTAGAGACCCAGCGCGCCGGTGCGCGAATCCGTGGACAGGCCGGCGCGCGTGCGCCCGCGGGCATGCTGGCGATCGAACGCCTCGTGCAGCAGCTGCACGGCGAGGCCGAGGCCGCGCTGGTCCTCGCACACCG
>JAOPYU010000060.1 GCA_025964455.1 Thermoleophilia bacterium
AATCCCGCCGCTGTCCATCGACGGTCCCGGCGCGCTCGACATCGCGATCTTCTGCGCGGCGCTCGGCGGTGCGCTGATCGGATTCCTGTGGTGGAACGCGCACCCAGCCAAGGTCTTCATGGGCGACACGGGATCGCTGGCGCTCGGCGGCGCACTGGCCGCGCTCGCGGTCGTGCTCAAGGTCGAGCTGCTGCTCGCGATCATCGGCGGCGTGTTCGTCGTCGAGGGGCTCAGTGTCATGATCCAGACCAGCGTGTTCAAGCTCTCGCGACGGATCACCGGCACCCCGCGCCGGGTCTTCCTGATGGCGCCGATCCACCATCACTTCGAGCTGCGTGGCTGGTCCGAGACGCAGGTGATGGTCCGCTTCGCGATCGTCGCGAGCCTGTTCAGTGCCACCGGCTTCACGATCTGGTTCCGCACCCACTGATCCGCCGCATTCGCGTCAGATGGAGGTGCTGAGGGGTCGTGTGGCACCCCTCGAACCGCTGCTCGACGTGGATTGCGCAGGCTCTGGGGCCCGCGCTCGATGTGGTTGGTGCGACGAGCGTATCGTCTGGATATGCAACCGAACGCGAGAATGGCGCTGGTACGCGCGACGGTTCTGGCCTGCTCGGCCATCCTCGCCGCGTGCTTCGCCGTAGGGGTGTCGGCGGGCGTGGTGCGGGTCACCGCGGTGCGTGATTTCGCCCTGCTCGCGCTCGGCACCTTCGTGCTCGGGACGATGCTCGTGCTGCGCATCACGATGCGGCACGTGCAGGACCAGCGTGCGCTGCTGGAGAGCGAACGACGCGGTCGCCAGATCACCGACGCCGCGCAGCTCGCGGTCGTCGGGTACGGCATCGACGGTCGCATCAGCACCTGGAACCCCGCAGCCACCCGCACCTTCGGCTGGTCCGCTCGCGACGTGATCGGTCTGTCGGTGCACGACGTGCTCGTGCCGCGGCTGTTGCGCGTCGCCGGCAGCCCGCAGCGCGGGTCCTGGGGGTACGGCCAATCGCGCGACGCCCTCACCTGGATCCTGCGCTCGCCCACGCCGCGGATAGCACCGGGGGTTCGAGGCGCGCTCGCGAGGCACCGCGACGGCCACGAGTTCCATGTCGAGGTGTCCGTGTCGAACACGGGACATGGCGCGCGCGGTGGTCGCGTGGCCTTCCTCCACGATGTCTCGGCGCGTCGCCAGGACGACCAGGCGCGGATCGAGGCGCGTGAGCGACTTGTGGAGGCGAACGAGCAGCTGCGCCGCGCGGACGCCATCAAGAGCGACTTCCTCGCCATGGCGTCGCACGAGCTGCGCACGCCGCTCACGTCGATATCGGGCTTCGCCAAGACCATGCTCGAGCGCTGGGACGTGATCGGCGACACTGACAAACGGGCGTTCATGGAGATCATCGACCAGCAGGCCGACCGCCTGACGCGGCTCGTCGGTGACCTGCTCACGCTCGGTCGCATCGAGCGCGGCCGGATCGAGCTGCGCGCGTCGAACATCGATCCGCTCGAGGGCGTGCGGCGGGCGTTGCGCGACCTCGAGCTCGACGTCCAGCTCGTCGACGACTGGGGGAAGGGCGACCTGATCCGCTTCGACGAGGACCACTTCCAGCAGGTGCTGCTCAACCTGCTGTGCAACGCCGCGGCCTATGGCGCGGATCCGATCGTCGTCGCCGTGGAGGCCGACCGCGATGGGGGGCTCCGGCTTGAGGTGCGCGATTCGGGCGACGGTGTGCCGGAGTCGTTCGTCCCGCACCTGTTCGATCGATTCGCACAGGCGGCGCATGCCCGGACGAGCGATGGCAGCGTCGGGCTGGGACTGTCGATCGTGTACGGGCTCGTGGAGGCCAACGGCGGCTACGTGTCCTACGAGCGCCTGGAGCCGCGTGGATCGATCTTCCGCGTCTCGATGTCGGCGAGCGCGACGGTGCCGAGCAGCGAGCAGCGCGTGCTCGCCTGACGGCATCCGGCGCCCTCGTCATCATGGCGAGTGATTCCATGGCGGGGAGTGCGACACGAGGCGGCGGCCGAGGACGCCGGAAGGGCCAGGCTTCGGCACCGGCCACGAAACCGCGCACGCGGTCTGCGGCACAGTCGCGCCCGGATCCCATCTCGCTGCCGAAGGTCTCGCCCGTCACCGCGGCGCTCGGGCGACGGCGCCTGGTCGTCCTGATCGCGATCACGCTCTACGTGTTCGGCCTCGTGATGGTCGCGAGCGCCTCGAGCGGCGAGCTGCTGCTCCACGACGACGGCAACCAGTGGGCGCTGCTGCGCAAGCAGGCGATCTTCGGGGCCGTCGGGCTCACGACGATGTGGGTGATGATGCGGGTCCCGCTCGAGCTGGTCCGCCGCATGGCACGCCCGGCGGTGTGGACGTGCGCCATCCTCGTGGTGGCGGTCATGGTGCCGGGTGTCGGCCACCAGGCGCTCGGCGCCACGCGCTGGATCAACCTCGGATTCTTCCAGCTGCAGCCCTCCGAGCCGCTCAAGCTGTCGATCTGCGTCCTGCTCGCGGCGCACCTCGCGCGGGTGGCGCCGCCGCGGGGCGTGAAGGAATTCCTGTACTCGCCGGGTGGGGCGGCGATGCTGCTCGCGGGCCTGCTCGTGGGGCTGCAGAGCGACCTGGGCTCGGGCCTGATCGTGGGCTCGACCACGATCGTGCTGTTCATGCTCGCCGGGACCCGGTGGAAGCTGCTGTGGCGCACGATCGGCCCGGCGGTCGCCCTCGTCGTGCTGTCGATCGTGACCGAGGAGTATCGCCGCGAACGCTTTCTCGCGTTCCTGGATCCGTGGGCGTCGCCCTACGGCGACGGGTTCCAGCTGATGCAGGCGCTGCTCGCGATCGGTTCGGGCGGTCCGTTCGGGGTCGGGCTCGGCCACAGCGTCCAGAAGATCACCTTCCTGCCCGAGGCGCACACCGACATGATCTTCGCGATCGTGGTGGAGGAGCTCGGGCTGTTCGGCGTCACCCTCGTCCTCGGTGCATTCGTCGTGCTCGCCGCAGTCGGTACCCGCATCGCCATGCGGGCCCGGACCCGGTTCAGCGCCCTGCTGGCTGCCGGCATCACGTCGATGATCGTCGGTCAGGCCGCGGTGAACCTCGCGGGCGTCACCGGGGTCATGCCGCTCACGGGCATCCCGCTCCCGCTCGTCAGCTACGGCGGCTCGAGCCTGATCATCACGCTCGCGTCGCTCGGGCTCCTCGCCAACATCGCGACGGAGCGCCGGCCGTCACGCTCGTTCGTCCTGCCCGAACCGATCGCGGCGGCGCGGGCCGGCGTCGACGACCTCGACGACGACTCCGACGACTTCGACTTCGAGGACGACTGACGCGGCGCGCTGGCGCTCGCGTCGCGCATAGGCTGCACACACCGATGCGCACCGATCCGAACACCACGGTCCCGCCCGCGCCGCACCTGCGCGTGCTGGTGGCTGCCGGCGGCACCGCCGGGCACCTGGCCCCGGCGCTCGCCGTGGCGGACGTGCTGCGGGACGCGGGCCATGACGTGCGCTTCGCTGCGAGCAGCGGGCGGCGCGATGCCGAGCTGATCGGTGCGCGCGGCTACGAGGCGGAGCTGTTCCAGATCGGCGGACTTCCTCGGCGGCCAGGCCTCGCCCAGCTGCGGGCGGTCTTCCGTGCGGCGACCGCGGTGTTCACGTGCGTGGGCATCGTGCGGCGTGCGCGTCCCGACGTGCTGCTGGCCGGCGGCGGATTCGTGAGCGCCCCGGCTGCACTGGCGGCGCGCCTGGTCGGCGTACCAGTGGTCACCACCGAGGCCGACGCCCACCTGGGGCTCGCCAACCGGATCAGCGGACGGCGCTCGCGACGGCTGCTCACCGCCTATCCGCTGCCGCGGCTGCGCCTTCGGCAGGAGGTCGTGGGCCGACCGGTCGACCAGCGCTTCTTCGACCTCGCCGAGCGCGGGCCCCAGGTGGCGCGCGGGCTGGCGCGTGACACGCTCGGGCTGCCGCTCGACGCGCGCGTGCTGGCAGTGGTGGGCGGCTCGGGCGGCGCCACGCGCCTCAACGACTCGACGCATGCGGCGTGGGGCGGCGAGGCGGACCCCCGGGTGGGCGCAACGGGCGGCGCCGCCGGCGAGCCGCTGTGGATCCTGCACGTCACCGGTCGGCGCGACCACGCCGACGTGGTGGGGCGCGGCATCGCCAGCGACCGGTACCGCGTCATCGAGTACTGCGACGACATGCCGACCCTGCTCGCGGCTGCCGACCTGGTCGTCAGTCGCCCGGGTGGCAGCGTGTTCGAGCTCGCAGCGATGGGACGGGCGGCGGTGCTCGTGCCCAGCCCGCACGTCACCGGCAACCACCAGGCACGCAACGCGCAGTGGTTCGCCGACCGCGGCGGCGCACGAATGGTTGCGGACACGGAGCTCGACGGCCCTCGCCTGCGCGCGCTGGCCGAGGAGCTGCTCGCCCCGGAAGGAGATGGCCTGCGTGCAGGGCTCGAGCGGGGAATCACGGCGCTCGCGCGCCCGCGCGCCGCGCAGCGCATCGCCACCGTGGTCGCCCAGTGTGGCGGGGCGAAGGTGCGTGAGCGCGGGGCGGCGACGTCAATGACACCGGCCCCGACCGATCCGACGATGCCGCTCGCAGGGCGACGATTCCACCTGCTCGGTGCGGGCGGTGCAGGTGTCAGCGCGCTCGCCCAGCTCTGCGCTGCGTGGGGCGCGCGCGTGGACGGCTGCGACCGCGCCGATTCGGCGTATGCGGGGCTCGTTCGCGCCGCCGGGATCCCCGTGGCGATCGGCCACGATGCGGCGCACGTGGAGCCGGGCGTGGAGGTCGTCGTGTCGAGCGCGCTGCCGAGCGACCACCCGGAGCTGCAGCGCGCACGGGAGCTGTCGTGCCCGGTGCGGCTGCGCGGCGAGCTGCTCGGCGAGCTGACGAGCCTGCGCCCCGACACGGTCGTGGTTGCCGGCGCGCACGGCAAGTCGACGACCACCGGCATGCTCGCCCACGTCGCGAACCGGCTCGGCCTCGATCCGGCCGTGGCCGCGGGCGCGACCATCCCGGGGCTCGGGGCCGACGGCGTCGCGACCAACGTCCGGACGGGACAGGGCCCGTTCCTGGTCGAGGGCGACGAGTCCGATCGCACGCTCCTGCACCTGCAGGCGCGGATCGCGATCGTCACGAACATCGAGCGTGACCACCACCATACCTTCACGTCCGACGCCGACGTGGAGGCGCTGTTCGCGACATGGATCCGGACGCACCAGCCCGAGCTGCTGGTCGCAGGTCCGGGCGAGGCGCTCGATCGCCTCGTCGTGCACGCGACGGGTCGTGTCGTGCGGTTCGGCGAGGACGAGGCCGAGCTCGCGCGCGTCGCGGCGGCGCTCTGCGTGCCGGGCCGCCACAACGCCCTCAACGCGAGCGGCGCGCTCCATGCGCTGGTCGCGCTCGGAGTGGAGGAGGAGCGCGCGCTCGCCGAGCTCGGGACCTTCGGGGGCGTCGGGCGCCGGTTCGAGCAGGTCGGCGAGGCGAACGGTGTGCTCGTCGTCGACGACTACGGACACCACCCGACGGAGGTCGCCGCGACCATCGAGGCCGCCCGCGGGCTGGCCCGAGAGCGGGGCGGTCGCGTGCTCGTCGCATTCCAGCCGCACCTGTACTCACGCACCCAGGCGCTCTGGTCCGAGTTCGCGGATGCGCTCGCGAACGCCGACCGCGCATGGGTCCTGCCGATCTATGGCGCGCGCGAAGAGCCGGTGGAGGGCGTCAGCGAGCGGCTCATCGCCGACGCCGTCGTGGAGCGTGCGCCACGCACCTACGCGGGGCACGGGGTGTCCGATCCTGCGACGGGCGACGTCGCTACCATCGTCGACGAAGTCATGGAAGGCGACGTGCTCATCACGATGGGCGCGGGCAGCGTCACGGAGCTCGCGCCACGACTGCTCGATTCGATCGAGGCGGTCGACTCGACCGCGCCCGCATGGATCGAGCGGGACGTGCCACTCCACAAGTTCACGACGATCGGGACCGGCGGGCCGGCGCGGCTGTTCGCGAAGGTCGAGAGCGAGGAACGGCTCGTGGAGGCCTTGGCGTTCGCACGCGAGCGTGGCCTGTCGATCGCCGTGGTCGGCCTGGGCTCCAACACCCTCATCGACGACGACGGGTTCGGCGGCCTGGCCATCCGGCTGGCGGGCGAGCTCGGGCGCATCGAGGTCGATGCCGAGCGCGCACGCGTGGTGCTGGGCGGGGGCGCCTCGCTCGCCGCGTCGGTCCGCCTGTGCCGCGAGGCCGGGTTGTCGGGCTTCGAGTTCGCCTGCGCGATCCCGGGCACCGCGGGCGGCGCACTCAAGATGAACGCGGGTGCATACGGCGGTGAGATGCGCGACGTGCTCCTGCGTGCACGACTCGTCAGCGCGAGCGGCGTGCGCGAGGTGGTGCCTGCCGACCTCGACATGCGCTACCGCCACACCAACATCCCGTGGAACGAGATCGTCTCCGAGATCGAGATCGCGCTCGGCCACGACGAGCCGGATGCGATCAAGGCACGCATCAAGGAGATGCAGGGGCGGCGCAGCGAGAGCCAGCCGCGCGCGGCGCGGTCGTTCGGGAGCGTCTTCCAGAACCCGATCGATGCACCGGCCGACGCGAGCGCGGACGCGTTCGAGGAGGGTCGGCTGCTCGGCGCCGGAGCGCTCATCGAACGCGCGGGCCTCAAGGGCCATCGCATCGGTGGCGCGCGGATCTCCCCCAAGCACGGCAACTTCATCGAGAACGACGAACAGGGCACGACGGCTGACATCGTCGCGCTCATCGAGCTCGCCCGCGAGACCGTGCGCGAGCGGTTCGGCGTGCTGCTGCACACCGAGGTGCACCTGCTCGCCCGCGACGGCTACCGACCGCTGCACGACGGGCTCGCGGAGGAGCAGCCGTGAGCCGCCTTCCCGGGAGCGGGCGCACGCCGCGCACCGCCGATCGCGAGGATGCCGCGCTCGAGCGCGAGCGACGCGAGCGAGCTCGGCGCGATCGTGAGCGGCTGCGTTCCGAGCGTCCGACGCGCCGTACGCGTGCTGCAGGGCCCGAACGCGTCGAGCTGGTCGACGCACCACGCGACACGCCCGCGGGAGGCGTGGCGACGCGTCCACGACGCGCGGGCGTCGTAGGCGCGACCGCCGCCGCACTGCGCGCGGTGCCCGTTCGCATCGGCGCGATCCTGTCCGGCTTCGCCGCGGAGGTGCTCGCGGTGCTGGCCGGCATCGCGGGCCCGGTGCTGCGGCTCGTGCCCGGAGGCCGGGGCCTGGTCGAGCGCGTCCGCAGCGCGGGGACCACCACGGTGGATCGTGGGAGCGTTCCGCGAGCGCCTCGGCGCGAGACCGAGCCACGCCCCGACCGTCGCGCACCGCTGAGCGAGTCGCAGCAGCGCGCCGCCGCGCGTCGCCGCCAGCTGCTCCAACGCCGGCTCCGCATCGGGCTGGTCGGCCTGCTCGCCGCCTCGGTGATCGCCGCATGGGTGTTCGTGCCGGCATCGGACGCCTTCCGCATCCGCCATGTCGAGGTCACCGGAGCACGGTCGGTGGGCGACCTGGAGATCCGTGCACGGGTCGACGAGCTGCTCGCCGGGAAGACGGTCTTCACCGTCGACGAGGCGGCCGTCGAGCGGCGCCTCGAGGAGCTCCCGTTCGTGCGGGAGGCGACCGTGCATCGCCACCTGCCGGGTGGGCTCGAGCTGCACGTCGTGGAGTACCGTCCACTGGCACTGGGATATGGACGCGGCGGCACGTGGCTCGTCGCGCGCGACGGGCGCGTGCTGGCCAAGGCGCGCAAGGACGAGTGGGCCGGGCGGGTCCCGGTGGTGATGCTGCGCAGCCGTCACCTCGAGCCGGGGAGCCGACTCGACGACGAGCCGGCCCTGCGGCTGCTCACTGCCCTGCCGTCGGGATCATCCCTGCAGTTCCGGCTCATCCAGGCGACCCGCTTCGAGCTGACGGCGCAGGTGGAGGACGCCGACGGCACGGTCGAGGTGCGCTTCGGGCGCACCGACCAGCTGCGCCAGAAGGTGCTCGTCGCCGAGAAGGTGCTGCGCGAGGCACGGCGCCGAGACCGCGAGCTGCTGTACCTGGACGTGACGGTCCCGAGCCGTCCGGCGCCCTGCGCGAAGGCGACCACGGCGTGCCACCTGCCGCGCGGCCCCGTGGCCGACGACGTCGCCGCGACGGCCTCGGCCGCGGAGACCACGGTGTCCCCCGATGAGCGCGGCGGCGACGAGCTCGACGTGACGGCAACCGACGCCGAGTAGGACGCTGGCGCCTGCGCGTCCACGCGCTCCGGTAGATTGCAGCGAACCTCCATTTGACGCAGAACGGGTCGGGACACCATGCCCATGCAGGACAGCCAGAAGAACTACCTCGCCGTGATCAAGGTCGTCGGCGTCGGCGGCGGCGGCACCAACGCCGTCAACCGGATGGTCGATGCCGGGCTTCGCGGCGTCGAGTTCATCGCGGTCAACACCGATGCGCAGGCGCTGCTCATGTGCGACGCGCAGGTCAAGATCCACATCGGCTCCAAGCTGACGCGCGGCCTCGGGGCCGGCGCGGAGCCGTCGATCGGCCAGGAAGCCGCGATGGAGAGCCGCGACGAGCTCAAGGAGGCGCTCAAGGGCGCTGACATGGTGTTCGTGACGGCCGGTGAAGGCGGCGGTACGGGGACCGGCGCCGCGCCCGTCGTGGCGGAGATCGCCCGCGAACTCGGCGCCCTGACCGTCGGCGTCGTCACCAAGCCGTTCATGTTCGAGGGCAACAAGCGCATGCAGAGCGCCGAGTCCGGCACCAAGGTGCTCAAGGACAAGGTCGACACGCTCATCGTGATCCCCAACGACAAGCTGCTGCAGGTCGTCGGCAAGGACACCTCGATCGTCGATGCGTTCCGCGTCGCGGACGACGTGCTGCGCCAGGGCGTCCAGGGCATCACCGACCTGATCACCGTCCCCGGCCTCATCAACCTCGACTTCGCCGACGTGCGCACCATCATGCGCGACGCCGGTTCGGCCCTGATGGGGATCGGCACCGCGAGCGCCGAGAACCGCGCGGCCGAGGCGGCCAAGAGCGCGATCTCGAGCCCGCTGCTCGAGGCGAGCGTCGAGGGCGCGA
>JAOPYU010000074.1 GCA_025964455.1 Thermoleophilia bacterium
GATCACCCTGCTCGTCGCCATGGCCCTCGCGCTGCTCGCGATCGCGCCTGCGATGGCGGTCGGGGCAGATGGTGCTCCCGACGAGATGGTCGATCCGGCCGCCGCGATGGAGCCGGAACTCTCAGACAATGCCGAAGCCGCTCCCGTGGTGCACGGCGGCGACGCAGATGCGACTGCTGCCGCCACTGGCGGCACCGTGACGGTCGACGGCTCCGGCCTGGAGCCCGGCGCGCCCGATGGCCCGAACACCGGGAACTCGTCCGGATCGAGCGTACGAGCCGGTGGCTCGGATGCGGTTGCGGTCGGATCGCTGCCCTTCACGGGGCCGGGAGACGGTCAGATCGCGATGCTGCTGCTCGTCGGTTCGCTGATGCTCGCCGGCGGGGCTACCGCCTGGACGCTCGCTCGGGTCGCGGCTCCGGCACGCTGACACCACCGCGTCGAGCGGTGCAGCTTCGGCCCCCGAGCGGCCCACCTCCACGCTGCAGGTTCTGCAATACGCTGCAGCAACGCTCACGAAGGTGAGCGTTTCCTCCGATGTTCCCTGCAGGTACGCGCGCATCGAGCGCCCGGCCCGGACCAGGGGCATCGACCACCAGCATGCTGCACCGCAGCCGAGGAATCGTTCGTCGAATCTGCGCCGCAACGCTCGTCACGGGCGTCGTGGTCGCGTCGTCGATGCTGCCTGCGGCCGGCGGTGCCGTCCCCGCCACCAGCGCCGCACGTCCAGCCCCACGCGTCCTGGTATCCGTCGCGGCGAACGATGCGCTGGAGGTCACCGAGGGCGGTCAGGGCGACGTCTACTCGCTCGTGCTCGCCTCACGTCCGACCCACGACGTGACCGTCGACATCGAATCGCTCGGCGGCGAGGTGCGGGCGACGCCCAACACGCTCCGATTCGATTCCGCGACGTGGTCGACGGGGCAGCTCGTCCGCGTCACCGCCATCGACGACCCCACTGCCGAGCCGTCGCCACACGGCGACGTGCTCCTGCACGCGACCACGAGCCAGGACCCGACCTACGACGCGGCGGCGACCGAGGACGTGAGGGTGAGCGTCACCGACGACGATGCGGCTGGTGTGCTGCTCCTCGGTGATCCGTACGGCACCTTCGTCGTCGAGGGTGGTCCGGGCTCCCCCATCGACGTGCAGCTGCGATCGCGTCCAGCCGCTCCGGTCGAGGTCTTCGTGGAAACCGACGGGGTCCGGACGGATGTCGCGCGCCTCGTCATCTCCCCGGAGACCTGGGATTCACCCCATGCGATCACGGTATCCGCGGTCGAGGACGGACTGCTGGAGGGACGCCATTCCGGGGTGGTGCGGGTCCGGGCCGGGAGCATCGACGCCAACTACGGATCGCTGCCTCCGGTCGCGTTGTCGGTCACCATCGACGACGTGGCGTCGGCCGCGTCGCTGCTGCCGTCCCGCGCTGGTCGACTGTTCACCATGTCGACGCCGGCTGCCGGCGCGGGCGTCGTGGTCGACGTGCCGCCGCTCATGCAGGTCGACGAGGTGGACCCATCCGGCACGATCCGCACGATCGGGATCCGGCTCGCATCGGCGCCGACGAGCAACGTCACGGTGCAGGCGGTCAACGACGGGCAGGTCGGATTCACCACCGTCCCGACGCTCACCTTCACGCCGTTCAACTGGTACCTGACGCAGACCATCGACATCGTCGCCATCGCGGACGGCGTGGTGGAGCCGCTCTCCCACCAGGGCGTCGTCCAGCTGAACGTGGCGGCCGGCTCCGACCCCAACTTCGTGACGCTCACGATCCCGCCCGTGACTTTTGACGTGCACGACGCGGATTCGGCCGCGGCGACGCTCGACTGCCTGCCCGGCCCGGGCTGGACCCTCGATCCGCTCGGCAGGCTCCGGCTCGGCGAAGGTGCTGCTTCGGCGAGCTGCCTGGTGCAGCTGGGTGCGACGGCCTCTTCGCAGATCAGGATCGAGGCATCGACCGGTCTCGGCAGCCGCGTGATCCTGGACCCGCCGGCGATCGTCATCCCGCCGGGGGCGACCGGACCCTTCCCGATCCGCATCACCGCGGTGGATGACAACGTCGCGCGGGGATCGCTCTCCGACACCCTTTCCTTCACGGTCGTCACGAGCGACCCGGTGTTCTCGACCCGCACGATCGATCCGGTCCCGGTCGACCTCGCCGAGGATGACGTCGCCGGCGTGCAGGTGGATCCCGGCACGCCGATCGCGATCGGCGAGGGTGGTCCGGGCGCGCCTGTGAACGTGCGCCTGACGAGCCAGCCGGTGAGCAACGTGACCGTCGCGGTCGTGGTCGGCGTGCAGGCGACGGCGTCGCAGCAGTACCTCGTGTTCACGCCTACCAACTGGAACATCCCGCAGTCGCTGGTGGTCTCCGCCATCGACGACTACCTCGACGAACCGGATCCGATGGCCGGGCAGGTCATCTTCGCGGTGACGTCGACGGACCCGGCCTACGACGGGTTCGGCCTCCAGCAGCTGCCGATGGCGATCTCCGACAACGACGTCGCCGGGGTGGTCGTGGAGGCGACGGGTTCGGGAACCACGCTCGCGGAGGGAGGCGCATCCGACACGGTGAACCTGCGGCTCGGCGCGCTTCCCGCGGACGACGTGACGGTCACGCTCACGAGCGACGGGCAGCTGCGCTCCACGCCGGCGACCCTGACGTTCACACCGGCGAATTGGAACGTGCCGCAGCTCGTGACGCTCGAGGCGGTCCAGGACCTCTCGGTCGAGGGTCCCCACACGGGCACGGTCTCGGTGTCCACTACGAGCACCGACATCGCCTACGCGACAGGTGCGGCATCCACGCCACCGATCACGAGTTCGATCACCGACGACGACCTCGCTGGCGCCAAGGTGACCGAGACCGACGGTGGGACGGCGGTCACCGAAGCGGGAGGCAGTGACACCTACACGATCGTCCTGACGGCGCGTCCGCTCGCCGAGGTGGTCATCGTGCCGACGAATGCCGGCCAGCTGACGGCCGCTCCGGCAGAGATCACCTTCACGCCCTCGAACTGGGACACGGCGCAGACGGTGACCGTGACCGCCGTGCAGGACACCGTCGACGAGGCTGATCCGCACACGACCGAGCTGACCCACGCGCCGCGTACGACTGCTCCGGGGTGGGGCACCATTGCGATGCCGACCGTGGCCGTGAAGGTCGCCGACGACGACACGGCGGCGATCGACGTCGTCGAGACCGACGGCAGCACGCGCACCAGCGAGGGCGCTGCCACCGGAGACAAGATCACGGTCCGGCTGGCGACCAGGCCGCAGTCGACGGTGACGATCGCGGTGAAGGGCAACCCGCAGATGAAGCTGGATCCGGCGCCGCTCGTGCTGACGGCCGACAACTGGAAGGACGGCCTCAGCTACGAGGTCCGGGCAAAGGACGACGCGGACGTCGAGGGCGACCACCAGGGCAGCATCACGTTATCCGTGGCGACGACCGACGCGGCCTACAAGGCGGCGGCGACCAAGACGATCTCGGTGAGCATCGGCGACAACGACGAGGACCGCGGCCTGTCGGGCGGCACCACCGACGACGAGGCGACCATCGAGCCCCGCGGTGACGGCGAGGCGGAGGAGGGCACGGGCACCAAGGGTGGCGGCAAGGCGACGCCGTCGACGGGCACCCGCGAGGGGTCCGGTCGCACGACCGAGGGCACGGTTCGCACGACCGAGGGCACGAACCGCACCGATGCGGAGGAGCCGCTCGTCGACATCCCGGTCACCGCGGGGGATGGCGCGGCGGGCGACGATGACCCCGAGCCGCTCGAGGACCTCAACGGCGAGATCGTCGCTGCGTCCGAGGAGGCGGGCTCGCGCGCCAAGAAGCGCAGCGGACCGACGCTCGTCGCCACTGCGAGGAGCTTCGCCAAGGACCACTGGAAGGTGATGGCGCCGATCGCCGGTCTCGGCATGGTCATGAGCGCAGCGGGTGCGTTCTTCATGAACGGCGACCCGATCAAGGCAGCGCAGCGCGGCGCATCGGCCAAGGGTGTCGCGGACGTCGCTCGACGCGCGGCACGGTCGGGGGCGAACAGCTCCGACGGCCACCACCGCCTGCGTCGGCTTCGTCGTCGCAAGAAGGACGACGAGGACGACGGGGACGACGACGTCGGTGCGCGCAAGTCGTGACACGCGCGGCCTGGATTCGGCACGGTGCGCGCGGATCTCGTGACACGCGATGCGCGACGCTGCGGGCATGCGATGGCCCGCCCGACATGACCCGCGACTGAGACACCTCCGCACGATTGCGGTGCTGCTCAGCTGCAGCTGTTCGATGGTGGCATGTGGTGGCGAGCATCGCGAGCGGGTGGCACGCGCCGAACCCCGTGAGACGACCACATCGACCGGTGATGACGTCGCGACTTCCGGTGCGCCTGCGCCGATCGCCCGCGGCGAGCGTGGCGTGCTCGTCGACGTGGCGGGGTTCGTGCGACGGCCCGGTGTGTACCGGCTCGCGCCGGGTGGGCGGGTGCACGAGGCGATCGCTGCGGCAGGCGGTGCAAAGCCGGGCGCGGACCTCGCGTCGATTAACCGCGCGGCAACCGTGGTGGATGGCCAGCAGGTGATCGTCGCGGGTCCAGCCAGCCAGACACGCGGCGGCGAGGACGCGTCCGGCGGCGGCTCGACGACGGTGTCGATCAACACAGCTGACGTGGCCGCGCTCGACGGGCTCCCCGGCATCGGGCCGGTGACGGCCGAGCGCATCGTCGCGGAGCGCACTTCGGGTGGCCCGTTCGCGAGCGTCGACGACCTGGACCGCGTCTCGGGCATCGGCCCGGCGACCATCGAGGCGCTCCGCGAGGTCGCGCGCGCGTGAGCGCGAGCGGTACCGCCGAATCACGTCATGTTCAAGACGCCGGGAACGTACGTCGCCCCGATCGCGTTCGAGGTCGTCGCTCCGTGAGGTGCGAACGTGACTGACGCGGGTACGCAGGTAGCGCGGAACTGACAGGAAGCTGGCATGCGAAACGCCACCGGAGCCGCGCAACCGAACGGTCACCTCATCGCATATTTGGGTCATGGACGGTGCGCGAGCGGCCGATGTAGTGAGGGCGATGCCCACGAGCCGATCGGTCCCGTGCTCCTGATTCCGACCCAGCGCTGCTCCGCGAGCGCTCGCGCACTCACGCGCGGGCCCGTTGGCGCGATCGCTCGGATGGTCCTCCTCACAGCATTGGCAGTAGCCGCGCTTGGCGGGCCTGGGGTGGGCAGCGCAGCGGGCGCGACGACGCTCGACCTGACGGGTTGTCCAGCCGGGAACCTCGCCCTTGGAACTCAGACACCACCGTTCGCAGTCAGGACCGGGACATGCGCCGTCCTGTTCGGCGACACGCTCGGGACGTCGACGATGCGCATCTACCAGACCGACGGAGTTGCTCCGGCGATGCCTGCGTACTCGGACTTCGCCACCGGCACGACGGACTGGAGCCTGGGTGCACGGATGTTCGGCGCCTGCCTGGAATCGGCGACCGGAGGAGCTTCCGCTGGCTGGACTGCCGCCGGAGATGCTGACTGTGCGGCAGCGAATGGCGATCCGTGGCTTGCCGTTCCCGCCACCTCGGCCGGCGCGCCAGTCGCGACCACGTCGGCGAGCGCGACCGGCACGGCGACCGTGCGATTCGGCCTCCGCGGTGATTCGATGACGCCGCCCGGCGCATCCACCGCTGCGCTCACGGTCGAGATCATCGCGGCGGTCGTCAATTCCTCGCCGTCGGTACCGGCCCTCGTGAGCCCCGCGGATGCCACGATCGTGGCATCGACCACTCCGGCACTCTCGGCGACGTTCAGCGACCCGGATGCAGCCGACACCGGCCTCGTGCGGTTCCAGCTGTGCACGACGTCAGCGTGCGGCACGGTCCTGCAGACAGGCGTGTCCGGCACCGTGGCCAACGGCGCGAACGGGTCGTGGACCCCGACCGCGCTCACGCCCGGCACCACGTACTTCTGGCGCGCCCAGAACCAGGATGCGGGGCTGGCCGTGAGCGCCTACTCGGCGGCCCGGAGCTTCATGGTGAACTCGGCGCCATCGGTGCCGGCGCTCGTCAGTCCCGCGACGGCGACGATCGCGGCGTCGACGACGCCGTCGCTGACCGCGACCTTCAGTGATCCCAATACCGGCGATACGGGCCTCGTGCGATTCCAGGTGTGCACCACGTCCGCCTGCGGAACGGTGCTCCAGACGGGCACGTCGGCCGCCGGGCTCGCGAGTGCCACGAACGGCTCGTGGACCCCGGCAACCCTCACACCAGGGACGACGTACTTCTGGCGGGCGCAGAACCAGGATGGCGCCGGGGCGACAAGCGCCTATTCCGCGGCATGGTCGTTCACGGTGAACTCCACGCCGGGGGCGACCACCCTCGTGAGCCCGACCGACGCGACGGTGGTTGCGTCGGCTACTCCATCACTCGTCGCGACCTTCAGCGACGCGACCCCCGGCGACTCCGGCCTCGTCCGCTTCCAGCTGTGCAGCACATCGGCGTGCGGCCTGGTGCTCCAGACGGGCAGCTCGGCTGGCGGCCTCGCGACCGGCGCGAACGGAACCTGGTCGCCGACAGCGCTGACTCCCGGGTCGACCTACTACTGGCGGGCACGGAGCGAGGACTCGTCCGGGGCGACGGGCGCCTTCTCGACGGTGTGGTCGTTCACCGTCAACTCGGCTCCAGCCGGAGCGACGCTGACGAGCCCTGCGAATGGATCCCTGGTGGCGTCGACCACCCCGGCGCTCGCCGCGACACACCGACTCCAACCCTGGGGACACGGGACTCGTCCGATTCCAGCTGTGCTCCACGACGACATGCGCGACCGTGCTGCAATCCGGAACGTCGGCAGCGGGCCTCACGAGCGGCGCGAGTGGCACGTGGACGCCGACGACGCTCACGCAGGGCACGACGTACTTCTGGCGCGCCCAGAACGAGGATGCGTCCGGATCCGTGAGCGGGTATTCGGCGAGCTGGTCGTTCACGGTCAACACCGTGCCGAATGTGCCGGCGTTGGTGAGCCCGGTGAACGGCGCCTCCGTGGTGGTGGCTGCGCCGGCACTGACCGCGACCTTCTCCGATCCAAATGCGGCTGACACGGGCCAGGTCGACTTCCAGCTGTGTTCGACCTCGGCGTGCACGACGGTGCTGCAGTCCGGATCCTCAAGTGCCGGGCTGACCAACGGTTCGAACGGCACCTGGAGTCCCTCCGGTCTCTCCGACGGCACCTACTGGTGGCGTGCACGAAATACCGATGCCCTGTCCGCGAGCAGCGCCTACGCCGCAGCGTGGAGCTTCACCGTCTCGCTCCCCTGCGCGCCGTTCAACTCGATCGCACCCGTGGTGACGCCCGGCGGGTCACAGGCGATCGGAACGTTGCTGACCGTGAGCTCCAACGGTGCGTGGGACTGCACGCCGACGGGATACACGTACCAGTGGTGGTACCGCAACACCTCGCCTGCATGTACCGGTCCGATACCTGGAGCCACGTCGAACACGTACACACCGACGTCGGCGTACAAGCAGAAGGCGATCTGGGTGAAGGTCACCGCCACGAACGCCTACGGCTCCGGCACGGCCAACTCGAACGAGGTCACCACCACGGGCCTGGCCCCGTGCCCGCCTGCGCCGCCCTACACGCCGACGCTCGTGAGCCCGGCTTCCGGATCCACGCAGTCCGGCACGAGCATTCCACTGACGGCCAAGTTCTCGGACCCCAACGCAGCGGACACGGGTCACGTCGAGTTCCAGCTCTGCTTCGACGCTGCCTGCGCGGGGGGCGTGGAAGCGGGATCCTCGCCGACGGGCATCGCCAACGGCTCGAACGGGACGTGGTCCTGGTGCGCTCAGCGCCAGCGACCTATTGGTGGCGCGCACGCAACGTCGACGCCGGCGGGCTGATGAGCGGCTGGTCAGTCATCTGGTCATTCACCAAGTCGGGCGCCTACACGTGCTGATGGCTCCACGTCGCCAGCTGTCCTGACGCGTGTGACACGGATGACCCATAGTCGGCACACCTGTCGCGCAAGACGTGCGCGCGGGTCGTCCAAGCTTGGGTCATGCCGACATGGAGCCAGGAACGGACGCAGCGACGCGCGATCGGAATTCCGATCTCGACGGTGCTGGCGCTGGTAGCCCTTCTGGCTGCGATCGCGGCGGCTGAACTCGGCTGGCGTGTGGAGCCGTCGCACCGCGGCGCGCCGCTCCCCGTGCCGCACTCGCTCGCGGGACCGATCGGGCAGCTGCGCTCGATCCCGGTGACGGCGATCGACGATCCGCGTTCAGGGGCAATCGCTGCCGGAGTCGTGTTCGGCAGGACCGAGCACGTGGCGGCCGAGGACGAACAGGCCTTCCTCGCGTCGGGCCTGTGGCACCTGCTGACGTGACGTCAAATGGCCAGAACATCCTGATCCGGGATCGGTGCCGTTTCCAACCCGCCACTCTCCACCTGGAGAAAACCCTGACGACAGCACATCTCTGGAGACTCCCCCTAGCATTGAATCACTCCACCCCGAGAGGTCGTGCGATCCCTCAGCTCAGGTGTCAACCAAAGCGGGGGCAGTCCCTTCCGTCGCTACCCGGATCTTGATGGGAAGCCAGGTTCGCGCATGGTGACCTACAACTTCGTCAACGACGACCGATAGTAGAACCATGAAGCTCCTCGCGGTTTTCGCCCTAGCCGTTGTCTCTCTAGCCACCACCGGATGTGCGCTCGCCGCGTCGGGTCGCGACGACGTTGGCACTGATCCGGCCTCTACGACTCCGGACACGACATCGCCACCGACTACGACCGAGCCGACTGAGGCCGTCGAGGCGACGCCGATGCGCATGTTCAACGGTCGTGTCGTTCGTTCATCTGCGAACTTCAACGGAGGCAAGCCGACCTACTTTGCGCTTGTTCAGTGGGAGAATGGAGTGGATTGTTCTAGGGCGACCGTCAACGGTGGCACCTTCGATCGGATCGCGGTCGGAAAGCGCGGGAAGGCGACGAAGCTGACGATGCACATCAGAGGTGGATCGGAGAATGGCTACGGCGGAACACCCATTCGAGTGGACGGCAAGACCGTCGATCTATATTGCGCGATCCAGACGGAGCATTACGCGCGCTTGATCCCTCTTGATGCTAACCCCGGCGCGCGCCTGGTGGACGGTGCCTGCAACTGTGCGCTCCCGGTCATGCCGCGAGCGGAAGCGACCAAGCTCCTCAGTGAGCTCAGAGTGGCCTAAGCGATCGGCTGCAAGATCCTGTCGCCGCACATTCACCCTGCGACCAGAGGCGCGCCGTAACTGAAGCGATCGCCCGATGTCACTAAAGCGTTCCGCAACCGGCACACATGGCGCAGTGTTCTGACATCCGTCCCGGCAGGCTTGGGTGATGTCAGTCACCCGCGACTTACCATCTCGGCACTGGGCGTATCCGCCGCCTTCTACGGCCCTGGCTGTGCTCGCACTCGTCGCCGCGATTGCAGCGGCTGAACTCGGCTGGCGCGTGGAGCCATCCCACCGCGGAACGCCACTTCCCGTGCCGCGCTCGCTCGCCGGACCGATCGGTGAGCTGCGTTCGATACCGGTGACGGCGATAGACGACCCGCGTTCGGGCGCGATCTCTGCCGGTGTCGTGTTCGGCCGGACCGAGCACGTCGCGGCGGAGGACGAGCAGGCCTTCCTCGCATCGGGCCTGTGGCACCTGCTTGCAGCGTCGGGGCAGAACGTCGCGCTCGTTGCGGGCTGCTGCATCCTGCTGGCGAGGTTGGTCGGGGCCGGGCGCACGAGCGGTTCGGTGCTGGCGCTGGGCGCGATCCCGGCGTACGTGCTCATCGTGGGTGGCGGCGCGTCGATCGTCCGGGCGGGGTTGATGGGTGAGCTCGCGATCCTGGCATGGCTCTCGGGACGCATCGCGGACATGCGACACGTGCTGGTCGTTGCGGCCGCCGCCATCGTGTGGGCCTGGCCGGGCGTGCACCGGTCGCTCGGCATGCAGCTGTCCTTCGCCTGCGTCGCCGTGCTCGCGTGGCGAGCTGTCCCGCTGACGACGGCGCTCGTCGGTCGCGGCGTGCCGACGTGGCTGGCCGGAGGAGTCGTGGCGAGTGGGCTGTGCAGTCTCGCGACGGCGCCGCTGCTGACGCTGCGCACCGGGGCAGCCCCGGTGACCGGCATCGTCGCGAATGTGGTGGCGGTGCCGCTCGCCGGCCTGTTGCTGGTGGTGGGGCTCGCCGGCGCGTTGGCCGCGTTCGCGCTGCAGCACGCGTTCGGGCTCGATGCGTCCAATGTCCTGCTCGCGCCCGCGGGCGTGCTCGCGGGCGCGCTGCGGGACATTGCCGAGCGAGCCGCCGCCCTTCCTGCGGCGCAGGCCTCCGGGGCGCCGCTGCTCACCGTTGTCTTGCCCATCCTCGTGCTGGGGATCATCTGGCGCCCACCGCGTCGGCGAACGACCCGGCGGGCGGCGGGCGTGGTCGTGGTCGGCTGCATTGCGGTCGGTGGAATCGCCAGCGCCCCGGGGCTGGCGCGCGTGCCCGTGCTGGGCGAAGCACATCCATCGCCGGTGCGACAGGGCGAGCTGCGGATCGGCGTGCTCGACATCGGCCAGGGCGATGCGACGCTCCTCGCGACCGAGCATGCGGCAATCCTCATCGACACCGGACCGCCGGACGGGGCGGTCGTCGAACGCGTGCGCGCGCTCGGGATCCGCCGCCTCGACGGCATCGTGCTGACACACGACAGCCTGGATCACCGTGGCGGCTTCGATGCGGCCTACGGGGCGCTGCATCCGAGGTGGGTGGCGATGCCACGAGGCGCTCCCGGGCCCTGGCAGCGGATCAGGTCGCGGGTTGGCGACGTCGTGGAGCTGTGCGCCGGCGACGGGCTGCGCGTGGGCGGCGCGTCGCTCGAGGTGTTGCAACCGCGCTGCGACGGCGTGGTCACGCCGCACACCGGGGACATCCACAACGACGGCGCCATGGTGCTGCTCGTTCGCCACGGCGACGTCCGCGCGCTGCTGCCGGCCGACGCGGAAGCGCCCTCGCTGCTCGACCTGTCAGTGCCACGCCTCGAGCTGCTGCGCGTCTCCCACCACGGCAGCGAGGACCCGCAGCTGCCCGAGCTGCTCGCACGGACAGCCCCGTCGGTCGCGGCGATCAGCGCTGGCGCAGGCAACGACTACGGGCACCCGCGTCGCGAGACGCTCGACGCGCTCGAGGAGGCTGGCGTGCGCACCCTGCGCACCGATCGGGATGGGACGATCGTGTTCGACTCCGATGGTCGCGGGCTCACCCTGGTGCGGTGACGATAGGATCGGACACGGATGGCAGTTCTCGAACCCGCATACCTCGTGCTCGGCACCGACATCGCCAAGGTCGCGGTCGTGCTCCAGCGGCTCAAGGCGCACTTCCCACCCGAGGCGATCGAGGCGTACCCCGCGGCGAAGGACAGCTCCAAGGACCTCGTCGCGGGGTTCCAGACGCTCGGCCTGCTCGCCGAGCAGCGCCTGGTGATCGTGACCGGCGCCCACGACTGGCCCGCCGACGACACGGCGCGCGTGCTGCAGTACCTCGAGGATCCGTCGCCCGACGTCGTGCTGCTGCTCGTCGCCGACAAGCTCGCCTCCAACAGTCGACTGCGCAAGGCCTTCGCCAAGCCGCGGCTGATCGAGTGCGCCGGCCCCGACACGCCCGCCAAGCTGCGCGAGTGGGTGGAGGGCGTGTTCGCGACCTCCGGCGCGCGCGGCGAGCGTGCTGCGCTCAAGCGCCTCATCGAGCTGTGCTGCGGCGTCGACCCGAACGACTCGCGGGCGGTGAAGGAAGTCGACGGCGACGACCTCGCCCGCCTGCGCACCGACATCGAGCGCATCGCGACCTACGCCGGTCCCGACCCGGTGACCATGGAGATGGTCGAGGAGCTCGCCACGCGCGTGACCGACGAGAAGGTCTGGCTCATCGGCGAGGCCTGGGCGCGCGGCGACAAGCCGGCCTTCCTGCGCCTGGTCGAACAGCTGCTCGCCCAGCGTGAACACCCGGTGCGCCTGGCAGGCGCGCTCGGCCGCCACCTGCGGCAGGTCAACGACGCGCACCACCTGCTCCAGTCGATGGGGCCGGGGCGCGCCCTGGACGAGCTCGTCGCCAGCGGTGCAAACCAGTGGGCCGCCAAAAAGGTGGTGCAGCAGGCGCAGCGCGTCGCGACGCCGAAGGTGGACGCCGCGCTCAGCCGCATCGCGATGCTCGACGCCGAGCTCAAGGGCGCCTCGGCTCTCGGCGGCCGCGTCGGGGAAGATTCCGGCGCCGGCGCTCGCATCATCCTCGAACGCGGGCTGCTCGAACTCGTCTGACGTCCCGCGGAGCCGCGACGGATCATGAAGACACGAGGGGCGCGACCCGCAGGTCGCGCCCCTCGGCAATTCGGTGACGACCAGATGGTCGTCGCTGGGCCTGTGGCTCAGTCCTTGGCCTCGGTGGCCTCGGCGTCGTCGGCGACCTCGGCGGGCGCCTCGTCAGCTGCGGGAGCCTCCTCGGCGGGCGTCTCGGTCTCCTCGGTCTTCGCTTCGGGCTCGGGGGTCGCCTCGGCCTCGACGGCGGGCGCCTCCTCGACGGGGGTCTCCTCGACCGTGGGCTCCTCGACCGGCGCCTCGGCAGCCTTCGCCTTGGTGCCCTTGGCAGCCGGCGCGGCCTTCGGCTTGCGCGCGGGCGTCACCTTCTTCTTGGCCTTGCGGATCGTCGTCGCGTCGGTCTTGGCCTCCTGCAGCAGCATGCGCGAGGCACGCGCCTTCTTGCGGGCGGCGGTGTTGCGGTGGATCGAGCCGCGGGTGATCGAGCGGTCCAGCAGGCTCACGAGCTCCTTGTGCGTCGCGGCGGCGGCATCCTTGTCGCCAGTGTCGACGTTGAGCTGGAGGCGGTTGAAGAGCGTCTTGACCGTGGAGCGGTAGCGCAGGTTCTCCATGCGCTGGCGCTG
This sequence comes from Thermoleophilia bacterium, assembly GCA_025964455.1. Next base: position 12,939 of record JAOPYU010000074.1, read on the forward strand.
GGCGGTGCCAATGCGCTTCTTCTGCTGCTTGATGTTCGCCATGTCGGCTGGGGCCTCTCGTGGGGGGTACGGGAATTCAATGGTCCGCGGGCGCGCGCAGACGCAGCCCGAGAACGGAACCGGGGCATCGTAGCAGAGGACGGCGCATTGGTGCGTGGATCCGAGCAGCCCGGCGCCCCTGCCCGGTGCAGGTTGGGGCGTGCCAGATGGCCCAGCCTTCTTCGATTGTCGGCCGGTCGAGCTCCAGAAACCTCGTGATGGTACGAAGCGCTGACGATCAAGTACCGGATGCCCACGCTCCGCCCACACGGCGGACTGGTCCATGCCCTGGTGCTGTGCGGAGCCCTGACCCTGGCGCTCTGCCTGCCCGCCGTGTCGACTGCCTTCGTCGCCACGGGATCGGGGTCCGGATCGGTCCCCTCGAACATCGACCCGACCGGCAACGGTGCGCCGGGCGTCGAGGCGTACCTGCTCGACGGGCCCGACCTGCACGAGGGCGACATCGACGGCACCGAACGCGACCTTGCGATCCGGTTGCGGTCGCGCCCGACGAGCCCCGTGATCATCGCCTTCACCACGTACGAGGTCGACGTGCCGGGCGGCGCGATCAGCATCGAGCCGAGCCAGTGGGCGACGCCGCGGATCGTGCACGTCCGCGCCCGGCAGGATCCGGTCGCCGAGACCTCGCCGCACCCCGCGACGATCGGGTTCACCGTGAGTGGCGATGCGGGATTCGCTGGGTTCTGGGTCCCGCCGATCACGACGAGCGTCCTGGACGACGACCTGGCCGGCGCGAGCTGCTCGCCGGGAGCCGGATGGAACTCGTCGGGTCACGGCGGTACGGTCCGGCTGGAGGAGGGCGGCGCGTCCGCGAACTGCTCGCTGCAGCTCACGGCGACACCGTCGACCGACCTGACGCTCACTGCGTCGACCAATGATCCCGACGTGCAGGTGACGCCGAGTGTGATCACGATCCCGGCGGGTTCGGTGGCGCCGGTCGCGGTGCAGCTGCACGCGCGCGAAGACAACATCGACCGCCAGGAACACCGCGACGTGACCCTGTCGTGGCGGGTCGCGACGTCGGACCCGATGTACGGCGCCATCGGCATGGTGGACGCAGGCATCGACCTGGTCGACAACGACACGGCCGGGGTCACGCTCTCCTCGCACACCGTGCGCACCCGCGAAGGCAGCTCGGCCGAGATCGTGACGATCCGGATGGCGACGGAGCCGACCGCACCCGTCACGTTCGTGCCCAACGCGGACATGGCTGCTGGGGTCCCGCAGGTGCGAGCCACCGCCGCAGGCGCGTCGCTGGAGGTGTTGCCTTCGTCCTGGGCCACCCCGCGGAGCCTGTCGATCGCCGCGATCGACGATGATCGCGCCGAAGGTGCCCACCGCGGCTCGGTGGATCTTGCGATCGTCACCTCGGATCCGGCATACGCCCGACTGCACCTGGACACGATCGGTGTCGAGCTCGAGGACAACGACCTGGCGGGCGTGGTGTTCACGCCGACCGATGGTGGCACCTCGGTCGCCGAGCGCGGCACGACCGACGTGGTGGACGTGCGGCTCGCCACGGCCCCGACGAGCGACATCACGGTCGAGCTCGAGGGCGGCGGCGGGATCGCCGTAGAGCCCCGCTCGCTCACTTTCGCTGCCGCGTCCTGGCGCGCGACGCAGCGCGTCACGGTGAGTGCGCTCGACGATGCGGACGTCGAGCCCGCGGCGACGGTGAAGATCACCGCGCGCACGCACGGGACCGATCCCGCGTACCTCGCGGGCGGCTCGGCCCCACCGTCGACCCATGACGTGATGGTCCAGAGCGACGACCTGGCGCAGGTGGTGCTGACCGTTTCGTCCGGCAGCACCGCCGTGGCCGAAGGCGGGGCCGGGGACGAGTACACGCTCGCGCTCGCCGCGCGTCCCACGACCGATGTCACCGTGTCGGTCGAGGCCAGCGGCGGCGAGGTCGCCGTGGATCCCGCGCGCGTCACATTCACGCCGAGCTCGTGGTCGACGGCGCAGCCGGTCCGCGTGACGGCGACCGAGGACACCAAGGACGAGCCCACGCCCCACAAGACGTCGATCCGCAACGTGGTCGTGGCCGGCGACGCGACCTGGAAGAACGTCGCGATCCCGGACGTGCTCGTGGACATCACCGACAACGACGAGACCACGTCAACATCGGACCCCGACCCGACCACGGATGGTGGGAGCGGCGGGGGCGACGAGGCGACCGACGACGAATCCGGGGATCGCCAGCGCACGACCCGGGTGCTGCCGCGCGTGCCGGCAGCCGTGATCCGTTCGGCGATCACCGAGTCGGGGGCCGTGCGCGCCAGTGGCGACGACGACGGCTTCCGGATGGGCGACCGCTCGGCCCGAGGTGCCAATGCCGTCACGCAGGTTCCAGGCGCGGTGCTCGCACAGCCGGCGACGGCTCCCTCGGGCCAGCTCATCTCGGGGCCGCTCCCCGACGCGGCTCGCCGCGAACGCGCACGTAGTCGCGAACGCGCGATCGCAGCCGAAGCTGCCGCACGCGCTCCGATCGCGACGCGGGCGGCCGACTGGGCCGTGCGACACCCCGTCGCTTCGGTCCCCGCGGCCGCAGCCGGGGCAGCTGGCGGCCTGTTCCTGCTCACGAGCCTGTTCGGTGACCCCTTCTCCGCTGGTCGCCAGGGTGCCTCGCTGGTGCGCCAGTTCCGCCGCCGACCGTGACCTCGACGCTGCGCCGCCTGCGATACTCGCGGGTCCGTGGAGCAGGATGCGGACACGACGAGCGGTGCGTCCGCGGCAGCGCCCGCTGACGCCGGACTGGAGCGACGGCGCCTCCGCGCCGCGACGCTCGTCTTCGCCGCCGCCACCGCGCTCTCGCGGGTCGCGGGTCTGCTGCGGGAGATGGCAACGTCATACGTGTTCGGCGCGAGCAGCACCTACTCCGCCTTCGTGATCGCGAACCAGATCCCGAACCTGCTGCGCTCGCTCGTCGCCGATTCGGCGCTGAGCGCGGCGTTCGTGCCGGTGTTCACCGAGCTCGACGAGCGTGGCGAGCGCGATCGCGCGTGGCGCGTGGCCAGCGCCGTCTGCGGCGTGATCATCGCCGTGCTCGGGCCGCTCACCGTCCTCGCGATGGTCCTGGCGCCCGCGATCGTCACGCCCTTCCTCGACGAGAACTTCAGCCAGCCGGACATCGACCTCACGATCTCGCTCGCGCGGGTCCTGATGCCGATCGTGCTCGTGCTCGCGCTCTCGGGCGTGGTCGTCGGCATCCAGAACACCTACGGACGGTTCGGCGCCGCGGCGCTGGCCCCGGTGGCCTGGAACGCCGTGATCCTCATCGGCCTCGCGGTCGCGGCGATCTGGTTCCCCGAGGACGACCAGATCTGGATCTACGCGATCGGCATGGTGGTGGGCACGGTCGTGCAGGCGCTGCTCCCGGCGCCATGGCTGCGTGGGCTCGGCGGGCGGCTCCGCCTGCGCGCGTCGTGGCGCGACCCGAAGGTGCGCGAGGTCTTCATCCTCATGCTGCCGATCACGCTGAGCCTCGGACTGATCAACGTGCAGCAGTTCATCAGCGCGCTGCTCGCCGCGAAGGTGGACGCCAACGTCGGCGGTCTGCTCGGTGGGCTCGATGCAGGCGCCGGGCCGGCGATCCTCGACAAGGCGTTCCGCATCTACATGCTGCCGCAGGGGATCTTCTCGGTCGCGGTGACGACGGTGGTCTTCCCGCTGCTGTCGCGGATGTCGGCGCGAGGTGACCGACGCGGGTTCGCCGAAGCGGTCGACCTCGGACTGCGCCAGATCCTCATGCTGCTCGTGCCCAGCAGCGTGTTCCTCGGAGCGTTCTGCGTCCCGGTCACGCGGCTCCTGTACGAGCGCGGGGAGTTCGACGCGGCCCAGACCGAGGCCGTCGCCTATGCGCTGGCGGCGTTCGCGATCGGGCTCACCTTCAACGGCCTGACCCTGCTGTTGATCCGCTCGTTGTTCTCGCTCAAGCTGACGTGGCTGCCGACGTGGGTGAGCATCGCGACGCTTGCAGTGAACCTCGTGGTGGCGCTGCTGAGCTACCAGGCGTGGGGCGTGCTGGGCATCGCCATGGCGACAAGCATCGCCAACGTGGTCGGCGTGGTGCTGCTCTACGGGCTGCTCGCCGCGCGCACCGACCCGCTCGGCACGCGACGCACGCTCGGCGTGGCGCTCGGCACGATCGTCGCTGCAGCCGTCGGGGTCGGGGTGGCGGCGGCCGCGACGTATCTCGTGTGGGAGCCGGCGTTCGGGACCGGGACGATGGCCACCCTGGGAGCGGTGACTGCCGCGCTGGCCATCGCGGCTCCGATATACCTCTGGGTCGGTGGCCGCCTCGGGGCGGTTCGCCCGGGCCTCGTGCGGTCGCTCCTGCGCCGCGGCGCGGCGGAGGAATGACGATGCAGCAGCACGAAACCACCACCCCCATCGACGACGACCCCTTCGCGGCCCTCGTCCTCGACGACGAGCTGGGCGAGGACACGGCTGGCGACGCGCCGGAGCGCGAGCCGTTCGACTGGGCGTCGCTCGTGCACCTGCACCCGCGACTGCTGCTGGCGTCGCTGCTGGTCGCGACGCTCATGGTCCCCGTCGGCTTCTTCCTCGCAGTGGTCGGCGTCGCCGTGCTGAAGGTGAGCGGTGGCGCCGCCAACGACACGAGCGTGGTGGTCGGCATCGCCGGGTTCGTGGTTGCCGATTTCTGGGGCGGCGGCGCGGTGACCGCGCTGACCGGCGCACGCGCGCCGCAGGTCGCGGTCGCATGGGGGCTTGCGCGGCTGGTCGTGCTCGTGCTCATCGCGCTCGTCGCGACCAAGCTGTTCGCGGTGCTGCCCGTGCAGCTCGTGCTCGCCGTGCCGGCCGCCTGGGCGGGTTCACGCGTCGCACGCAAGCAGGCGGCCCTGCGTCGCCAGATCCGCGCCGAGCGCACCGACGGCTGACATGGAGCTCGGGCCCGAGATCCCGGTCCTGGGTGTCGATACGCAGCTCCTGTCGATCTCGCCGATCCCGCTCGTGGCCGTGCTTGGCGCGGCGCTCCTGTACCTGCGCGCCTGCGCCGTGCTCGAGGGGCGCGGTCGCACCATCCCCGGCATCCAACGCGCGTCGTACCTGTCGGGGCTCGGGCTCATCCTGCTCGCGACCCAGACCTTCATCGACCCCATCGGCGAGCGCTCGCTGCTGTCGCTGCACATGCTCCAGCACCTGCTGATCGCCGACCTGCCGGCGCCGCTCCTGCTGTACGGCGTGCGCGCGCCGCTGCTGTACTTCTTCTGGCCGCTGCCGGTGCTGGTGCGCGTCGCGCGGATGCGCCGCCTCCGCAGCTTCTGGGCGTGGCTGCGACAGCCGCAGGTCGCGCTCACGGTCTGGCTGGTGACGCTGTACGCCTGGCACGTGCCGGTGATGTACGAGCTGGCGCTCACGCACCGGCTGGCGCACGACCTCGAACACGTCAGCTTCGCGCTCACCGGGGTGCTTGCGTGGTGGCCGCTGCTGGATCCGACCCACGAGCGGGTGGAGGGTCGCGTCTGGAAGGCGGGCTACGTGTTCGCCGCGAGGATGGTGGGCGGCGTGCTGGGGATCCTGCTCATCGCATGGCCCGACCAGCTGTACTCGCCCTACGGGGACGCCGCTCGCGCCTACGGCATGTCGATCATCACCGACCAGCAGGTCGCCGGCGGCATGATGATGCTCGTCGACATCACGATCGTGATCGTGGGCGTGACGTACTTCCTCGCCACGATGGACCGCGGCAGCGAGCGCACGAACGACCTCGACCATCCGGCCGTGCGCGCGGCGATCGACGACGCCGCGGCCGCCGAGCGCGAACGCCACGGCTCCGGATCGGCGACGGAGCCGGGCTGAATCGGCACTATCGGGTGCGCGAGCAGCTGTTTTTGCGCCCGATTCCGGTTTCGTCCGTCCCCGCACGGACGAAACGGGATCTCGGTGAAAGAACGCCTGCACGCCGGGCCGACCGCCCAGCGGCGCGGGAGACATCGCGCGTCGGATGAGCGTGCGCCTCGCAACACGGTAGGATCAGCGTTCGCCCATGGCTGCCGATCCCTCCCGCATTCGCAACTTCTCGATCATCGCCCACATCGACCATGGCAAGTCGACGCTGGCGGACCGGATCCTCCAGATGACGTCGACCGTCGC
>JAOPYU010000098.1 GCA_025964455.1 Thermoleophilia bacterium
CAGCCGTCCTCGAGCGACCTGCGGGCGATCGGCAGGCCACCGCCGCGAACTGCTTCGGCGTAGGCGTCGCGCAGCTCCGACGCCTTGGCTGCGCTGATCACGGGACCGAACGACAGCTCCGGAAGCGGGTCGTCGGGGTGCTCCACGGCGAGCGGGTGCCCGAACCGCAGCGCGCCCAGCATGCCGGTGTACATCTCCAGGAACTCCGGGAGCAGGTCACGCTGCACCACGTAGCGCGGATAGGCGGTGCAGCGCTGCTTGCCATACTCGAAGCCCTTGAGCAGGTGCGCCGCCAGCTCGTCCCACGCAGAGAAGTCCCAGACCCCCCAGGCGTTGAGCCCCTCCTCCTCGAGCATGTATCGGCGACCCGTGTCGGCAAGATCCGCCGCGACGCGGCGACCGTTGGCGCGACCGCCGACGAAGGCAAGCGCCCCGATCCCGTCGCCGCGCACGAGGGAGCTGCCGATCTCACGACCGCTGCCCGACACGAGCGTGACCGGCAGGTCCGCACGCGCCAGCATCGCGTGCGCGAGGGTGAGGCAGTGAAACCCGCCCTGGCTTGGCGTCTTGGAGATGACCGCGTTGCCGGCAAGCAGCTGCACGAGCTCCGAATGCACGAGCACGCTCATCGGGTAGTTCCAGCTGGCGATGTTGCTGACGGGTCCGGGCAGCGGCTGTCGACCCTGAGACTGGCGCTCGATCTCCTCCAGGTACCAGCGCACGCCGTCTAGCGCTCGGTCGACGTCGGCGCATGCGAGCTTCCACGGCTTGCCGATTTCCCACACCAGCAGCATGGCGAGCAGGTCGCGCTGCTCCCCCAGCAGGTCGACGGCCGTCGACACGCGGCGGCGGCGCTCGTCGAGTTCGGTCTGGGACCAGTCCGCGTGCTGCTGCAGGGCGGCGGATACCGCTGCATCGGTGTCAGCGCGGTCGATGAGCGGCGGACCCGGGATGGTCGACCCGTCGATGCCGACCACGTGCGGCTCCACCCGCCCGTTCGCTTGCCACTCCCCGGCGACGAGGTTGCGCGACCGGTCGTCGTCGAAGGCTTCGGGCGCAGCGCGCCGCGCGCGCTCCCAGGTCTCGTTCCAGCTCGTGCCGGGCTTGAGGATGCGTTGCATCCGCGTGGAATACCCCGGGCCGCGACGCTGCAACGTTCCAGCCCGTGCCGTGCGTGCTGGTCGCCGAGCTCAGCAAGTGACCGAGAAGGTGGTCCCCACCATCGCGAGGTAGCCGAGGTCGGTGCCTACATAGATCGTGTAGGCCGCGAAGGAGGAGCCCGGGGGGCGCTGCGCGCATGCGGCGCCGCGAAGGTCGACCTCCAGCCGTGAGCCGTCGCTCGATGTCGAGAACGGTGCCTTGGCCACGTAGATGTTGTCGTTCGAGTTGACGTCCACGAACCGGGCGCGATCCAGGCCGGCGCCGACTGCTGTGACGACGCCCGAGCCCGGGTCGTAGCTGAGGCAACTCACCCGCATGTCCCCCGTGTTGGTCGTGCTGACCGACCCGTCCCCGGCGGCGGCGTGGACGTACACGACCTGCGACGAGCACGGATCGTCGAGCGGTCGCGCCACCGCCTTCGCTCGGAGGGCACGCGCGACGGGTGACAGCTCCGGGAGCCGGGCCAGCGTCTCTGCAGAAACGTGCTGGCGCAGGACGGTAGTCGCCGCGTCTGGCAACACCGGCAGGGCCCGGGCCCGCGCGGTCGTCGCGACCACCATCGTCATCGCCGTGACGGCGGACAGGAGCAGTGCGATCCGAATGAGCGGGGCAGTGGTCATGCATCAGGGATCGACATCGATCCCGTGACGCCGCATCGCACGTGTGGTGGCGCGCTGACCCCCATCCGGGGGAACCCTGACGTCAGAGCTGACCGACAGCGCGAAGCGCGTCACGGACGGCGGGCCATCCCAGCACCCACGCGGCGGTCTCGCAGGCGGCGGCGCTGATGAATTGGGCTGGTCCTTGTGGCTGGCGAAGGTCGATCATCGCGTCGACCCCCATGCGACGCAGTCGAGCCGGATCTCCAGGGTCGGGGTTCGTCAGGCCGGGTGAATTCCAGGCCGCGACCCGCCCGAACGGGCGCAGTGCTGCCACGACGCCAGGTGTGAGCTGGTCCTGGCGGATCGCGAACATCATCGCTCCTCCCGCGACGCGGGCCGCGACCTGCAGCCGCAGCAGCGCGCGAGGGTTGAGCTCCTCCCCCGGAGCGGGGCTGATGCTGATCATGACGGCGGGAAATGCGCGCCGCACCTCGATGACGTCCGCGGTGGACCAGTCGCTCAGGTTGAAGATGAGGCGGTGTTCGGGCACGCCTGACATGAGCGTGGCCCGGATCGTCGCGTGGAGGGCGTCGCGCGACTTCACATCCACCTTGACGCCGCGTCCACTGGCATGCGCCACGCGCAGCCAGTCGCCGAGCTCAAGGCCGCCCGCATCACTGCTCTCGTGCTGCATGATCGGGCGCCCGTCGGCAGCGAGGCGCACGTCCCCTTCGAGCCAGTCGAATGCCGAGCCCAGCGCCGATGCCAGCTGCTCGCTCGTGTTGGTCGCGTGCGCGTTCCGCGCATCCCGGATGTCCGACCCCGGCGTCCAGGCGATGTGCGGATGCGCAGTGGCGAGCGCCAGGAGCCTGTCGATCGATCCCATCGCGGGCCTCAGCTGGCTGATTGGGCCCTGGCCCACTCGACGATCGTGGCTGAACCGGCGATGACCCGGCCATCGTCGAGCTTCAGGACGGGAACGTGCGACTTCCCGGTCAGCTCGATGATCTCGTCCCGCTTGCCGCCCATCGTGGTGAAGGGGACGTTCTTGAACCCGCCGACGACCTTGACCTCGTACTCGAGCCCCGCAGCATCGAGCGCCTTTGAGGCTGCGCCGCAGGGGTGGCCGACCGATCCCATGGAGGTCCTGGCCGGACAGGTGTACAACAGCATCACGTTCTGCTCCTTGGAGGTCGGATCATGCCTGCAGAGTATGACCACCGAGGTTGGGTCACAGCCGAAGCGGTTACCACCCGGACATGAGGATCAGCGTTCGCACCATCTTTCCCTCGTTCATGCATCGGCGGCGATCGCGCCAGCGAGTGGACGAGGTGCAGGAACAGCGGTGGACCTATGACCTGGTCGCCCTCCACGTGCAGCTGCTGATGGCCATGGCGTCGGTCGATGGTCGCGTCGTGCGATCGGAGCTGGAGGCGGTCGATCGCGTCGTCGAGCGCGCACCACTACCTGCTGATCAGCGACGCGCGCTCCAGGACCTCGTGCTGCGGCTGGTCTCCAGGACGCCGCCGCTCGAGGACCTGCTGGAGCCACTCACCGTGTTCCGCGATGAGCCCACCCTCGCCCGCGCGCTCGTGACCGATCTCGTCCGCGTCGCCGCCGTCGACCTGGTCGCCGACCCGCGGGAGCAGGCGCTGCTCCAGCGGGTGTGCGACTTCCTCGGAGTGGATCCCATCACCATCCCTGCACAGCGTCCGGAGACGGTCGAGCGGCCCGTGAATCGCGCACCCTCCGGCATCGACCGCGTGTCGGCCGAACGGATGCGCGATGCGGTGCGACGCTCGCTCGAGGCGAGCTACGCGCGCGACTCGGGCTGATCCACGGCTGCCAGTGTCGACGGTGAATCGGCTTCCACCTCGACGTGTTCTGACCGCAGGTCGGCTTCGATGCGGTACTGCTCCGAGACGGTGCGCTTGCGCACGATGATGCGCTCGCGAACCACCAGCTCCTTCGTCACCACCACGCGCTCCTCGAACACCGGCACCGAGACGGATCCATCCGCGAGGTACTCGACGTCACCGGAATCGCCCTCCGTGACGGGGACGCGTTCGGTGTCTGCGTGCTCGATGTCGCGCGGGACCACGTCCTCATAGCGCTGGGTCTCCACCGTCTTGGTGATGCCGATGGAGTCCGTGGTCACCTGACGGGTGCCGATCTCGAGCTCGTCCTGGTGGCGCACCACAGTGCCGCCATCGTTGGATCCCTCGTCCTTGTGGCCGAACGGCTTCATCGGTTCATCTCCTCGGTGCGCACGGTTCGAGCGGGCTCGACGCGGCGGGTGGAAGCGATCCCACCCTCGCGGGTGCCGGCGATCGTCGCATCGGCTCGGCGGTGGTAGCGCTCGCCCCAGGCGCCGCCGAGGAGCGCGCCGAGCACGGCGGCCAGCAGCGCGACCGCGAGGCTGACGATCCCGGCGACGGTCGCGTCGTCGCTCGTGGACCAGCGCGGCAGGTTCACGGACTGGAACACGTCGTACTCCGACCCGAGGGCGGTGCCCGCGGCCGCGAAGATCGCGCTCAGGAGAACGGTCCACACGACCGTCATGATGCCGTTGCGCTTGCCGTCGTAGCGCGCGATGCGCGCGGCGGCCCAGCCGCCGATCAGGAATGCCACGAACAGCGTGACGATGCCGCCCACCAGACCGGCGATCCCGAGCTCCTCCGCGTCGGCGACCTCGACCCCCGACTGGTAGCCGAATGCGCCGATGGCAGCGGCGATGACGCCGCCCAGCAGCATGATGATCGCGAGTGCCGTCAGCATGCCGACGAGCGATGCCGGGACATCGACGCCCCCGAATCGATCGTGCGCTGCCTCGCGGCCGATGTCGTCGTCGCGTCGCGCCGTCGTGTGATCGCTTCGGACGCGCACACTGCCTTCCGCGTGTCGCGATTGTCGGTTGTCCATGGTT
>JAOPYU010000105.1 GCA_025964455.1 Thermoleophilia bacterium
GAGGGGCTCGACGCGCTCTGGCTCGCTGTCTCGTCGGAGACGGCACTCCACGCGCTGGAGCTGACGGTCATCGCCACCGTCGTCGCCACGGTCGTGAACACGATCTTCGGAATCGCATGCGCCCTCCTGCTGGTGCGGCGGCGACCGCGCGGCGCCGCCTTCATCAGCGCCCTGATCGACCTGCCGTTCGCGGTCTCCCCGATCGTCGTGGGACTCGCGCTGCTGCTGACGTTCGGCGTGAACGGCTGGTTCGGCTCCTCGCTCGTGGATGCCGGTTTTCCGGTGATCTACGCACTCCCCGGCATCGTGCTCGCCACGGTGTTCGTGACGCTGCCGTTCGTCGTGCGGGAGGTGGTGCCGGTGCTCGAGGAGATCGGCGACGAGCAGGAGCAGGCGGCATCGACGCTCGGGGCCTCGTCGTGGACGACCTTCTGGCGGATCACGCTCCCGTCGATCCGGTGGGGCGTCGCCTACGGCGTGGTGCTCACCGTCGCACGGGCACTGGGCGAGTACGGCGCCGTCGCGGTCGTGGCCGGGCGCATCGTCGGCCGCACCGAGACAATGACGCTCCACATCCAGGAGCGCAACGAGTCCTTCGACGACGTCGGCGTCTACGGCGCGGCGCTCGTGCTCGCGGCGATCGCGATCGTGGTCCTGTTGGCCATGAGCCTGCTCGGCCGACAGGGCCACCACCACGACACGTCCAAGGGGCACTGACATGGGCATCGAGATCTCCCGGGTGACGCGATCGTTCGGCGGCCACGTGGCGTTGCGCGACGTGTCGATGACGATCGAGGACGGATCCCTCACCGCGCTGCTCGGGCCGAGCGGCAGTGGCAAGTCGACGCTCCTGCGCATCGTCGCGGGGTTGGAGGTGCCGGACGGCGGCAGCGTGATCATCGCCGGGCGCGACGTCACCCGCCTGGCCCCGCAGGATCGCGGCATCGGCTTCGTCTTCCAGCACTACGCCGCCTTCAAGCACATGACCGTGTTCGAGAACGTCGCCTTCGGGATGCGCATCCGCAAGCGGAAGAAGGCCGAGATCCACGACCGCGTGCACGAGTTGCTCGCACTCGTGCAGCTCGAGGGATTCGCCGAGCGCTACCCCTCACAGCTGTCCGGCGGGCAGCGACAGCGCATGGCGCTCGCTCGGTCGCTCGCGATCGAGCCCGAGGTGCTGCTGCAGGATGAACCGTTCGGCGCGCTCGATGCGAAGGTGCGCCGCGAGCTGCGCACGTGGTTGCGTCACCTGCACGACGACATGCACGTCACGACCGTCATCGTCACGCACGACCAGGAGGAGGCGATGGACATCGCCGACGAGGTCGTGATCCTCGACCACGGGGTGATCCAGCAGGTCGGTGCCCCGCGCGAGGTGTACGAGCAGCCGGCCAACGAGTTCGTGATGGGCTTCCTCGGCCCGGTGAACGAGGTCGACGGTGCGCTCGTGCGCCCACACGACCTGGAGATGTCGCGCACGCCGCTCGAGGGCGCGGCCGAAGCACACGTCGAGCGCGTCGTGCACCTGGGCTTCGAGGTGCGCGTGGAGATCGTGCGCGCCGACGGCTGGAAGCTCTGGGCCCAGCTCACGCGCGCCGAGGCCGAGCGCCTCGGCCTCCAGACCGGCGAATCGGTCTGGGTCATGTCACGCCGCGCTCGCACCTTCGCCGAGGTCGCGGCCGACGCGAACTGATTTTGGTTACGTTGGCCGTATCACGACCGGCTAACGTAACCAAAATCAGATGTGGGGCGGTGTGTCAGTCGTGGCGGAAGCGCACGACGTGGCGACCCTCGAGCTCGGCGCGCAGGGCCTCGACCGGGCGCGCGCGGGCGTTCGAGCCGTCGGGTGCGATCTCCTTGACGATGATCCGCTCGATCCGGCGCGCGAGGGCGCGCTCGTCCGCCACGTTGGTCGTGTGGCGGTCGGCGATCAGCTTGGCGAGCTTGGCGGGGAGGCGATCCTCCGGCGTGCCGTTGAGCAGGCGCTCGGCGCGCGAGAAGCTGCCGATGCGCGAGGTGTCGATGCCGGCGAGGCGGAGCAGTCCGCGCAGCGCGTCGACCTCCTCCTGATAGGGCCGGCCCTCGTCGTCGAACCAGCGGCCGACCCGCGCCGGCACCGGGATGCCGAGCGTCTCGCCCGCGCGCCGGACCTGTCCGGGCCAGCGTGCGAGCGTCTCGGCGTTCGCCTCGCTCAGCCAGTCGAGCCGGGCCGCGCCGTGGGGCCGCGGGGAGCTGACGTGGTTGAGCTCGTGGAGGAGCGTCTTGACGCCGCGCCCGAGCGAGTCGCGCGTGTGGGGCGAGAGCTCCGCGAGCTCGGTCCCCGGGTTGCGCAGCATGTGCAGCAGGCCGGCTGACCGCGCCGGGTCCAGGTGCAGCCACGCGCCCTTGCGCACGGCGGCCGTCTCGTGCACGTGCGAGCGCGCCGCCGCCAGTCCGGCCTCGAACGCGTCGCGGGTCGGCGTGCCGTCGCGGAAGTGGTGCACGGCGCGGTTGGCGACGTATCCCGCCTCGGTGGTCGAGAGCGTGAAGCCGCGCAGCGGGCTCGCGCCGCCGGAGCCCGATACGGAGTTGGCCAGGTCGAGCACGCCCTGGACGACCTGCCGGGTCTCGGGGTGCTTCCACAGCGTGCGTGCGGCTCGTGAATCGGGTCGCACGTCATCGATCGACGTCGCGCCCGCCCGGATGATGCGGAAGCGCACCTGCTCCGCGAGCACGTCACCGAAGTCGTGGCCCGCGAGCGGCGCCTTCGCCAGGTAGCGGCCCCAGCCTGCTCCCAGGCGGGTCCCGATGGAGGGGAGGATCGGCATCGTCCACGCGCCCCCGGCCGGTCAGCCGCCCTGCACGAGCGCCGCCGCGGCGCGCGTATCCTCGCCGTGCAGTCGCGAGACACCGTTCGCTCGCGCGTGGAGGATCTCGCTGACCATCTTGGCGGTCACCGGGTTCACGCCCTCGCCGAGCACGAGCTCCGTGCCCTTGGTCCCCGCGCTCGACGCGGCCTCGCCGATGACGGCAGTATCGCGCGAGAGCTGGATCAACTGGTGGCGCACGGCATCGGGGGTCCAGCCCTGCCCGAGCAGCTTGCCCTGCAGCTCCTGGAGCTTGGCATTGCGCTCGACCGTGCTCGCCGTGATCGGCTGGCGCGGGAAGAAGTCGAGGCCGACGTGGAGCGGCGCGGTCGGGCTGCCCTCTGCGAGCACGCGTGCGGAGCTGAGCGCCTGGTGCTCCTCCCATGGCGAGAGCACGTAGTTGGTCGGGAAGCCGCCGTTGGCAAGATTGGGTGTCAGCTCGAACGGGTTGCGGTTGCGCACGTAGGAGTTCTGCACCGTGTAGTCGTGGCGCGCGGAATCCCATACCATGTGGACGCGGATGTCCTGGTCCTTGGCGTGCGGCAGGAATTCCTGCATCACGAAGTCGGCGTCCGGATCCTTGGCGATCACGCCGCGGATGTCGTCGTG
>JAOPYU010000107.1 GCA_025964455.1 Thermoleophilia bacterium
AGGCGCGCCAGCTCGCACCCGACGTGCCGATCGTCGCGCGCGGCCGCTACAACATGTACGTGGACGAGATCTCCGAAGCCGGCGCCGACGACGTCGTGGACGAGGAGAACGTCACCGGCGTCGAGCTCGCGCAGGTCGCGCTCCGCCGGCTCGTCCTCGCCGGCCAGCACGAGCGCCGCCGAGCGGAGCGGCGCGCCCGGCGAACCGACGCCGAGGACGCGCCTCCGAGCTGAGCGAGGCCTTGGAGCCGTGCGGCCTCGAACTGCATGACTGGTGTAACTGTTGTGTTTGCGAACAATCGAGCGTGGGGTAGGAGCGCTGCCATGTCCTGGAATCGCGTACGTCTCATCTTCCTGTCCACGCTCGTCGCGGGGCTTCTCGTCACGCCGTCCGCCTCGGCCGACACGATCACCGTGTGCGCGGCGGCGTGCGACTGGACGACCATCCAGGAGGCCGTCGACAGCGCGTCCGACGGCGACGTGATCAACGTGGCGGCGGGGAACTACCCCGAGAACGTGGACGTCGATACGGTCGATGTCACGATCACAGGCGCCAAGGCCGATGCGGACGGCCGCACTCGCGCCGTCGACGCTGGCGAGACGGTCATCGACGCGGCGACCGGTTACGCGCTCAGCGTGGCGAACGCCACGGTGGTGGTCGACGGGCTCGTGCTGCGTGGCGGGTCCGCGAGCTCCAGCGGCGGCCTGCTCGCGACCAGCTCGAGCGTCACGCTGCGCGACAGCATCGTCGACCGGGGCTACTACGGTGTCCGTGCGACGGGAACCGGCGCCGAGGCGCTCCTCATCGAACGCGTTCGTCTCGCGACGTCCACCTTCGCGGCGTCCGCCACGAGCCTGCTCACTGCCACGGTGCAGGATGCCGCCATGTCCACGACGAGCGGGAGCGGCAAAGGTGTCGTGTTCTCGAGCGTCGCCACGTCCGACCTGCACGACTCCAGCGTCGTGACATCCATGGTGGGCACGGCCGAGGGTGTCAGCATCGGCGGCGCGTCCGCGGTGAGCACGTCGGTGCGCAACAACGTGATCGAGGGATACGTGCCCGGGGTCGACGTGCTGTCGAGCACGACCGGTGCAGTGGCGGCGAACCACAACCGCTTCGGCCGCAAGACCGAGTCGGCCGACGTCGTGGACAACGACCGGATCGCGGCCATCAACATCGACGACAACTGGTTCGACTGCGTCGGGACCCCGGCCATCGGCGGGACCTGCGACGTGCTCGGCACCGGCACGCTCGCGCCCGCGACCTGGATCTCGGCGTATGTCACCACCGCCGCCGTCGCCTACCAGCCTGCGGACATCCCGGTAACCGTCACCGTGCGACGCTCGGACGGCGCCGCGACTCCCGCCGGCATGACCAACGTGCAGTCGCTTCCCGTGACCTTCACCAAGGGCTCCACGCTCGATGCGACCTCCTCCTTCCTTCCGGTCGACGCCGTACTCGTCGGGGGGGTCGCCACGTCGGCCCTGCGCTCGGCGACCGTCGGCACCCACCAGGTCCAGGCCACGATCGGCGGCAACGTGTACTCGACCTCGCTCGCGGTCCGCTACGAGACACCCTCGTTCACCGCGCTGCCAAAGGTCGCCAAGGTGCCGCGCATCGGGACGGTCGTCGTGTGCCTCAAGGGAAGCTGGACCACCGGGTCGGGGTTCGTGTACACCTGGACCCGTGATGGGGTCCCGGTCGCCAACGGGGGCCTGGGGACCTACACGCCCGTCGCAGCCGACCTCGGCCATCTGCTGGCGTGCCGCATCACCCTCCAGCGCCCCAACCAGGATTCGGTCGAAGGAACGAGCCCGGCGCTCAAGGTGCTCAAGCGCATCCCGATCCTGGCGATGCTCCAGACGACACCGCTCGGACGTTCCTTGGCGTGCGGCACGATCGCCAAGCTGTGCCTGGTCAAGCGCGGCACGGTCGCCTACGCCAAGCTGGCGGCGCACGCGTCCCACCCGGCAGCGCTCAAGGCCGGTCTCGTCATCGAGACGAAGGTCGGTCGGCGATGGAAGCCGCGCCTGCCGGTCGTCAAGCTCTTCGGCGTCAAGGCGTTGCCCCTCCCCACGAAGTCCCTCCCTGCCGGGAGCTACCGGTTCCGGATCGTGTACCGGGGATCTGCCCTCGACATGCCGGCGGCATCGCCCTACCGGTACTTCAAGGTCCGCTGACACGACGCATCGCGATGCGACACTGACACCGCCCCATGGCCACCCGCGGCCACGGCGCGGCCTTCTCGAGCCAACGGGACTGACACCCTGCGACGCGGCGAACCCTCCACCGCGATGGATGGATGAGACATGTCGTCTGCCCCCGTGGCGATGACGGCCTGCTCGCCT
Organism: Thermoleophilia bacterium; assembly: GCA_025964455.1. The sequence continues at coordinate 2,349 of JAOPYU010000107.1, forward strand.
CGAACCGGGGCGGGGAGGGCGTCACGGGAACCAGGCACCGACGCGTCCTACTCGCACAGAGCGACCGGCGGCTGAGCCCGCACGGCGCAACCAGGAGGCACCACCATGTCAGTACGCATTCGCGTCTACCCCCAGAACGGCATGCTCGGAATGAACGGGCTCAATGGCGGAATGGGTGCGGTCAGCGCTTCGGCGCTCTACAACACCAAGCTGCAGTCGCAGAAGCAGATCTCCAACCTGCAGCTCGGCTACGAGCGAGCCCTCTGGAGCGAGCGCCTCGACAAGGTGCGGCTCGAGGAGCGACTCAAGAATCCCTACGCCGCAGTCGGCACGGGCGCCCTCGGCGTCGGCGCGCTCGGCTACGGCGGCCTCGGCGGCGCACTGCCGATGGGTGTCGGCCTGCCCCTGGGCGGCGGTCTCCCGTTCGGTGGCATGCCGATGAACGCCGGCATGAACCTCGGCGGCATCCCGCAGGGCTTCGGTGGCTCCGGCCAGTCGAACGTGACGAACCAGACCTCCACGGGCGGTTCGCAGAGCGTGACGAACAGCAACTCCATCAACGTCGCGAACTCGCACCAGCTCCAGAACCCCTACGGCGGCGGCTTCCCCGGCTACCCGCAGTTCGGCTTCGGTGGCGGCGGACTCATCTCCGGCCTGCTCGGCGCGCTCATCTAGCGTCGCCCCGCCCGCGGGCTCGCGCCCGCATGCGTTTCCCCATTGCCCCTGGTGCAGCCTCGGGTCGGGTCGAGATCGCTGGATGCACGCTCCAGGCACACGGACGACCGTCCGTCCGCATGCCCTGAGCCGCGTCCGAGTTCGCGATTCCGCCCGCCCCGAGGCCGCTTTTGGCACCAGGATCCACGTTTGACGAGGCCATCGACGGTCGCGCCTTGTCCGCAGGAAACCCCTGCTCATAACGAACTTCCGTCCGCCGCGTTTCCCCCTGCGGCCACGGACGGCCACGCCCCTGCCCGGGCGGTGGCCGCATGCTCCCCCTCCATGCCGCAACGCCGGCATGCACCCACTGCGACACACGGTTGTCGGCTGAGTTGTGACCCAGCCCAACCGACGCGGAGTGGAGGTACCTCGGGCCCACCGAGGACGACAGGAGGAGCAGCCGACATGGCTTCAATCACACCAGCGACGCTCGCGGCCCAGCCGACGATGCAGTCGCTTCCCCAGACGGCGCTTGCGAGCCCGTACGACGGAACCAACCCCGCCCTCGGCATGCCGGTCACCGGCCCCGCGGGTCCCTACGGCGGCATCGCGGCGGGTCTCCCGACCGGCGGCGTGCCGCAGCTGACGGGCCTGACCGGCGGACGTGGTCCCCAGGTCAATGCCACCAACCAGACGGCGTTCGCCCCCAACGGCAACGTCAACCAGGTGGTCACCAACAGCAACCAGTACACGAACAAGTACTACAACATCGTGGTCCCGACCCACGGTGGCGGGCTCTTCGGCGGGATCGGTGGCGCCAGCGCCCTCGGCAGCTGGAACACCCCCGGCAACTCGTTCGTGGATCCCAAGACGGGCGTGCTCTACGTCCAGAAGGATCAGGGATTCGGCGGCTGGCTCAAGCGCCTGTTCCGGGGGTACTGAGTTCGCTCGAGCGCGTGGCGCGCTCACACTCCGGCGGTCTGGTCCCCGCCCGTGAGCCGAAGCGCCACGCCCGGTGCAGCACCTGACGGTCCTTGCTGCAGTCGCGATCGAGCATCGCAGTACCCCCTCCCTCGCAGTCCGATCGGCTCCGGTGCACACGCACCGGGGCCGTTCGGCGTTGCGGTGCGTCTCACGGCTCGCGCCCGGGGAATAGACGCAGGATGCCCGATCTCCCCGACATCGCCGCCACCCTCGCCGGGGTGGCGATCCTGCTCGTGATGGTCCGCGAGATCTTCTGTCAGCTGTTCCACCCTGAAGGCGACGATTCGATCGGTCGCTGGATCTTCCGTGGCGGCCGGGCGATCGCCCGCCGCACCAACACAACGGGCCAGGTGATCACAGGGCCGATCTGCGTGATCGCCGTGATCGGGATGTGGCTGCTGCTCGCGACGATCGGGTGGACGATGCTGCTCGTGCCGCACGTGCCCTCAGGGATCGCCTACGGCGACGGCGTCGCCTCCCACGGCACACTCGCCGACGCCGCGTACCTCTCGTTCGTCTCGATCTCCACGCTCGGCTTCGGCGACCTGACGCCTGACACCCTGCTGCTGCGCCTGCTCTGGCCGCTGCAGGCGATCATGGGGTTCGGCATCATCACCGCCGGCATGACGTGGGGGCTGTCGGCGTTCGGCCCGCTCGGGCGGCAGCGCTCGGTCGCCCGCTACGTCAACCTGGTGCTGCGCGAGCCCGAGCTCGACGCCGCCACGCTCGAGGAGCTCTCGCGCATGGTCACGTCCGCGACCATCGACGTGAAGCTCGCCCCCGTGACCTATTACATCGTGCCCGTCTCGCCCCAGGAATCCCTGCCGGGCGTGGTCGTACGCCTATGGGACGTGGCCGAGGCGGCACGGCGCGATCCCGACCGCGCCTCGGCTGCCACGCGGCTGCTGCGCGCACTCGACGACCTCGGCGAGCAGCTCGTCACGACTCACCTGGCCCCGGCGCCGCTGCGCGACGTGCACGGTCGTGCCCGGCTTGCTGCCTACCGTGACGATGCCGAGCCTCGCGGGCGGATTGCGCCCCAGGCGAGCGGCAGCACGCGCCGCGCCCTCAGCTGAAGTTGAGGTGGTAGCGCGACTCGGTGGGCTCGACCTGGCCCTTGTACTTGGAGCTGCCCGCGAGCGAGCCGCTGCCGTACGGGTTGTCGGCGGCGGTCGTCATCTGCAGGAAGCTGATCTGGCCGATCTTCATGCCGGGGTAGATCGTGATCGGCAGCGTCGCGACGTTCGACAGCTCCAGGGTGATCGTGCCCTCGAAGCCGGGATCGATGAAACCGGCGGTCGAGTGGATGAGGAGACCGAGTCGCCCGAGCGAGCTCTTGCCCTCGAGGCGTCCGACCAGGTCGTCGCCGATGCGCACCTGCTCGAGCGTCGCGCCGAGCACGAACTCGCCGGGATGGAGGATGAAGGGGTCGTCCTCGCTGGCGGTCATCAGCTCCGTGAGGCCTTCCGCCGGCTCGCGCACGTCGATGTAGGGGCGCCGGTTGTTGCGGAACACGCGGAAGTGCTCACCCACGCGCAGGTCGATGCTCGACGGCTGGATGAGCGCCTCGTCGAAGGGTGTGATCCCGACGCGCCCCGTCTCGATGGCCTCGCGGATGGATCGATCGCTCAGGACCATGGTGCGGTGCTCCTCGCCAGCTCGGTCAACGCCGCCAAGCATACCCCTCGCCCCTGCTAGCATCGGGGAACGATCGGAAACGGAGAGGAACCCGTCATGGAGCAGGCAACCGCGCAGCAGGTGTCGGTCAACATCGTCACCGAGGTCCCCGGACCACGCTCCCGCGAGCTCGCGGCTCGATCCGCAGCCGCGCTCGCCGACGCGCTCTCGCTCGTCCACCCCATCTACGTCCACACCGCGCAGGGCGCGACCGTGACGGACGTCGACGGCAACACCTTCATCGACTGGATCGGCGGAGTCGGCGTGATGAACGTCGGCCACAACCATCCGGACGTCACCGCGGCGATCGTCGAGCAGGCGCAGCGCTTCACGCACACCGACTACACGATCGTCCCGTACGAGCCCTACGTGCGCCTGTGCGAGCGCCTCAACGCATCCGCCGAAGGCGTGATCGAGGGGCCGCGCAAGGCAGCGCTCTTCAACACCGGCGCCGAGACCGTCGAGAACGCCGTCAAGATCGCGCGCGTCGCGACCGGCCGCCAGGGCGTCATCTGCTTCTCCGGCGCCTTCCACGGTCGCTCGCTCATGGCGATGACGCTGACGAGCAAGGTGCACCCGTATCGCGCTGGGTTCGGCCCGTTCGCGCCCGAGGTCTACCGCGCCCCGTATGCGAACCCGTACGACTTCGACGGCGACGAGCAGGCGGCGACCGACTACGCGCTCGGCCAGCTCAAGAAGATGACCAAGACCCACTTCGCGGCGGAGAGCATCGCGGCGCTCGTGGTGGAGCCGGTCCAGGGCGAGGGCGGCTTCATCGTCCCGCCGAAGGCGTTCCTCGCAGGCCTTCGCGCGTTCTGCGACGAGCATGGCATCGTGTTCGTGGTCGACGAGGTCCAGAGCGGCATGGGACGCACCGGCACGGTCTGGGCGAGCGAGCAGCTCGGCGTGCAGGCGGACCTGCTGCTGAGCGCCAAGTCGATCGCCGCGGGCATCCCGCTCGGCGCGATCATCGGCAAGGCCTCGATCATGGACCGGGTCCCTGACAGCGGCATCGGCGGCACCTACCCCGGCAATCCGGTGGCGTGCGCGGCGTCCCATGTCGTGCTCGACCTGTTCGAGGGCGGGCTGCTCGACCAGGCCAAGGCCCTCGGTCGTGCGCTCGAGACCGCCTTCGCCGAGCTGGCCTCCGAGGACGACGGCATCTCCGATTCGCGCGGCCTGGGCCCGATGCGCGCGCTCGAGTTCTCCAAGCCCGGCACCAAGACGCCGGACCCGGACCGCCTCGACGCGGTGCAGGCCCACGCCCAGCAGCACGGCCTGCTCATGCACAAGGCCGGCGTCGGCGGAAACATCCTGCGCGTGCTCGTGCCGCTCGTGATCACCGAGGCGCAGGTCGAGGAATCGATCGCGATCCTGCGCGCCGCGCTCGTCGCAACCCGCTGACGATGACCACGCTCGCGCTCGTCGCGGTCGTGGGTGCGGTCGTGGCATCGCTCCTGCACGTCGTGTTCTTCGTGCTCGAGAGCCTGCGCTTTCGCGACCCCGCCACGTGGCGGCGGTTCGGAGTCGCCTCGCAGGAGCACGCCGATGCCATCGCGCCGATGGCGTTCAACCAGGGCTTCTACAACCTGTTCCTGGCGCTCGGCACGCTCGTCGGCGCGGCGGTGCTGGTGGCGGGTGACCGCGACGTCGGATGGGCGCTCATGCTGTTCGGCTGCTCGACGATGGTCGGTGCAGCGCTGGTGCTCGCCGCGACGAGCCGCGACCTGCTCCGCGCTGCGGTGCTGCAGGGCGCGCCGCCACTGCTGTGCATCGGCGCGGCGCTCAGCAACTTCACCTGACGGCGCGGCTCAGGCGGGACGCAGCTCGCCGACGACGTCGACGTAGGTGCCGGCCATGAGGAAGCCGAACTGCTCCTCGCGTGTGCGCACGCGCGCGCGCACGAGCGCGCCATCTTCCATACCCGCCGGCGGCGTCGCCCCGTCCATGACCAGGCTTCCACCAAGCTGTGGATCTGCAGGATCGAGCTCGAGCGACCAGAACCCGCCCTCGAATTCGTTGAAGCGGAGCGTCGCGACGACCTCGAGCTCCCGCGTTTTCGGTGCAAATCCCACGATTCTCAGCTCCGGTGGACTTGGTTCGAGGACCCGGCGGGTGCACACAGCGTATCTCACGCTGGCACGTTCGCAGTCATCGACGCGCACATGCGCCCACAAACTGCTCAAGCCCATTTCGGGGAGCGCCGATACGAGGTGCAGGCCACGACCTGTGGCCGCTCACCACTGCGACACCGGGATTTCATGGGCGACTTCCACATCAAGAAGATCATCCTGCCGAGCGGCAAGAGCGTCGAGATCGTGTACTTCCACGCGGAAGACACCCTCACGACGAGCGAGCCCGAGGGAGGCACTGCAGTCGATCTCGAGAGCTGCCCGGACTGCGACTCGGGGCTGGTCTATCCGGTCTCGTGGCGCGAGACCGAGGACGACTGCTGGGAGATCGAGCTGCGCTGCCCGAACTGCGAGTGGTGCGAGCGCGGGATCTACCGCCACCAGGACGTCGAGAGCTTCGACGACGTGCTCAACCGCGGCACCGATCGCCTCATCGACGACCTCGAGACACTCACGCGCGCCAACATGGAGGCTGACATCGACCGCTTCGTCCAGGCGCTCGAAGAGGACCTCATCACGCCCTTCGATTTCTGACGCACGTCGACACCCGATTCACGCCGCGGCCGCCCTCGAGGCGGCCGCGTTGCGTTCCGGATGAGTCAACCGGCGAATCCCTGCCCGCAACTGGGTAAGCTCCCCGGAGATGACGGGGCACACGATCGAACATGGGGCCGGCCACGAGCCGTGGCAGGACGAGCCTGAAGAGGAGCACGGCACGCTCCTCGAAGTGGTCGTGACCATCGGCGCGGCGCTGCTGCTTGCCTTCCTGGTCCAGCAGTTCCTGGTCAAGCCCTTCAAGATCCCGTCCGGATCCATGGAGAACACGTTGCGCTGCGGCGACCGCGTGCTCGTCGACCGGCTGTCGTACCGCTTCTCCGATCCGAGCCGCGTCGACGTGATCGTCTTCCATCCGCCCGCCGGCATCGGCGAGGGCGGTCGCCCCGATCCGTCGATCGTCGCCGACCGCCTCGACGGCACGGCTCCGCGCACCAACTCCGATGGCACGCTTCCCACGACCGAGGCCGACACGAACTACATCAAGCGCATCGTCGGGCTCCCCGGCGACAAGGTCGAGGTCAAGCGCCACAAGGCGTACGTCAACGGCAAGCAGCTCAAGGAGCCGTACTTGCGACCGCTCGAGGACGTCGCCGGCCTCGACTCGACCGGGGGCACGTCGGACTGGGGCCCGCAGC
>JAOPYU010000153.1 GCA_025964455.1 Thermoleophilia bacterium
AAGCCGGGGTTCACGGTCATCACCAGGATGGTCGTGATGTCGGGCAGGAGCGTCTCGATCATCGAGAGCGGCGTCCCCGGGTTGAGCGCGAGGCCCGCTTCGGCGCCCTCGGCCCGGATCACCTGGAGCGCCTTGTGCACGTGCACGTGCGCCTCGGGCTGCACGATCACGCGCTCACACCCGGCCGCGACGTACTTGGGCAGGTCCGCCTCGGTCTCGTGCGCCATGAGGTGCACCTCGAACGGCACGGTCGTGGCGCTGCGGCACGCAGCGATCATGTCCCAGCCGAAGGTCAGGTTCGGGACGTAGCGGTTGTCCATCACATCCCAGTGGATGTAATCGATGCCGGACTGCTCGAGCTCGGCGAGCTCCTCGCCCATGCGGGACCAGTCGGCGGCGAGGATGGATGCTCCAAGGGTGATGCTCATGGCGCTGGAGCATACCGGCGCACGGGCGCGCGTCAGGTGAGGGTCGACGTCGCGTCGTCCTCGGCAGGCACCGCGGTCGTCGCCGGCGCCACGTACGGACGCTCACGCGCCGCGACGAGCACGAGCAGCACGAAGCCCACGAACCACGGGACGTACAGGTAGAACCAGTGCGTCACCACGAGCTGCACCAGGATGAGCGAGCAGGCGACGCCCGCTGCGACCTGCCACGCATCCCGGCGTCGCGGCCACAGCGAGAGCGCGGCGATGAGCGCCAGCACCACGACCTGTGCCACGTGCTGGGCGGTCTCCCAATCGTAGTAGCCCCACGGCGAGAACGGGCTGCCGCGTTCCAGCTGGAAGTCGACCGTGCGGTCACGGAAGACGCCGAGTGCATGCGCCGCGCTGCCGTCGATGCGCCACACCACCCACGCCAGCCCGGCACCGATCGCCGCGGCGGCGCCGACCACCGTGAGGATCGACTGGCGCACCCGGCCCCGCACCCCGGCGTGGAGCATCGGGGCCAGGGCGACGATCGGCGCGAACTTCACCATCGTCGCGATACCGATGAAGGCGCCGCGCAGGAGCGGCACGCGCAAGCATGCGAATGCGATCAGGAGCGCCAGGGCGAGCACAGCGTCGTTGACGCTCGACGCGAGCGCCCACGCGGTCCACGGGCAGGCGAGCCACCCGGCCGCGAGCAGCAGCCCGCCACGGCGCGAGATCCAGCGCCAGCCGATCGCCGCGAGCACGAGCGCGCAGAGCACGTCGGCGGCGATCGACGTCGCGGTCGCCGCGGGCAGGCCGGTGCCCCAGACGTCGGTGTCGGGGTCGTCGAGCGCGGCGACCGCGGGCACGTAGGCCAGGTAGTTCGCTGGCCCGTACGTGTCGCCGCGGGGGTTGTCCTCGGGCATGTTGCCCCAGGGCGCCTTCCCCTCGAGCTCGAGCCGCGCGCCGGCGACGCCCGCGTAGCCGACGTCGATCACGTTTCCCCCGTCGATCGTCACGCCGATCCGGATCCCGGCGAGCGCCACGCAGAACACGACCAGCATCCACGTCGGAACCGGACGGAGCACGAGCCGCCCGACCCGCGTGCGCGGCTCGAGTGGGGCACGCTGCGCCGGTAGTCCACGCAGCGCGACCCATCCCATCCGGGCGGCCAGCCACAGCAGCGGGGGCACCGCGAGCGGCACGCTCCAGCCGATGCGCCCCTGCAGGAACAGCTCGTGGCTGACACCGAGCAACAGCAGCGCCGCCACGTCGAGGGTCAGCATGGAGCGCAGCCGCCGCCAGTCGAGCGCGACGAGGGCGAAGAGCGCGAACAGCGGCAGCCAGGTCACGCGGTCGTTCATGTCGCCACCGAACGCGTACCGGTCGCCGCGCGCCATCTTCCACGGGATCTGGATGCCGGTCCACACGCCGGTCGGCTCGAGCGTCGCGTCCACGATGTCCACGCGCATCACGGGGTCGACCCCCGGGCCGGTGCGCTTCGTGCCGTCGCGGTAGAGGTCGATCTCCCAGCAGCATGCATCGAGGCGAGCGACCGCCTCCAGCTCCTCGATCCCGCCATAGCGCTTCGCCACGCGGCGCGCACGCGGATCGGCGACCGCCGCATCGATCGCCTCGCGCTTGGTGTGGCGCGAGGGGTAGTCGCCGTAGGGCAGGACGGACCGCTTCACGATGGCGCCGGTGCGGTCATCCACCTCCACCGAGGCGAGCGTCTTCTTGCTCCCGCCGTCGCGCACGCTCACGCGCCAGCGCAGCTGCGTCTCGAGGAAGCGGATCCGGATCGAGGATCCCGGGCGCAGCCCGATGGCGGTACGCAGGTCGCGGTCGGACATCGCGATGCCCTGTGCCTGGGCGGCCTGCAGGCGCGCGAGCGGGGGCTTGGGACCGGCCGCATCGTCGTCGCGGCCCTCGTCCGGCTCGTCGACGATCACGAACTGGTCACGGGTCTCGGGAGTGGCCGCCAGCGCGTGCTGCACCATCGCGCCGCTGGCTGCGGCGAGCGTGCACGCCGCGCTGGCGACGAGCAGCACGGGGAACCGCCATCGGCTCACGCGCCGCGACCGCCGGCCTGGTCGCGCACGGAGCTGAAGGTCCAGAGCTTGTTGAACACGAACGACATGGGGGTGACCAGGCCGATCGCGATGAAGTTCGCCCAGTTGAGGCGGATGCGCCACCACGAGGAGTCGTCGAACAGCGACTCCGACAGCGAGACCGGCGATCCCGGGTGCATGAGCGCCGTGAGGATGAGCAGGTTGCAGGCCAGGCCGAGCAGCCCCACGAGCATGAACGGCACGTACTCCTTCGCCCAGCTCGCGTGCTTGCCGCTCGCGAAGGTCCAGCCGCGGTTCAGCTGGAAGTTCCAGAGGTTCGCCACGAAGAACGCGATCGTCGCGAACAGGTGGTACCAGCGCACGTTGAACGAGGTGGCCGGCAGGTCGAGCAGCACCCGCTCGTAGTTGGGACCAAGGGCGTTGACGAGCGACAGGACCAGCTGGTTGACCACGACTCCGCTCGCGCCGACGATCCCGAAGCGCAGGAACAGCACCCAGTTGTGGCGGTGGCGGACGAGCAGGTAGTCACGAAGGCGCTTCACGAACGGCCTCCTACCCGAGACCGGACGATCCGCTACCCGTGGGCTGCGACGGGCTCGGTGACGTCGAGGCCGAGGTGTGTCGCCGCCAGCCCGACGATGTCCGCCAGGCGCACCGTGCCGAGCCCGTCGGTGCTCGCGCCGTCGAGTCCGATCGACACGAGCGGCGCGGTGGAATCGATGCGGTGGAGCGAACCGTGGCTGCCGCCGCTGTGTGCGCTGCCGCCGATATCGGTGAACTCCCAGCCTGGCTTGGCACTCACGAGCACGTCACCCGTGTTGATGCATCCGACCGCCGATGCGATGCGTTCCAGGGCGTCGGGGTAGTCGCCGTATCCGATCAGCCCATCACCAACGCGCAGGTCCAGCAGGGACGCGTCGCCCTCGACGGTCCAGCGGTCGGCGGGGTCGGCGCCGAGCGAGGCGCGCAGGGTCGGCGTGCCGTGCTCCGCGTCGCGCCGGAAGCGCAGCTCCTTGCCACTCCCATCGATCACGAAGAACTCGCCGTCGTCGCCCCAGACCGCCACGTCGGTCGCGGCGCTCTCACACGCCCGCTCGGCGATCCAGCGGTCCGACGGCGTGCCGTGGTCCTCCTTGACGCCGTGGTGCTTCTGCTTGGTGCGGTAGATCATCGCGGCGCGGTTGGAGCCGATCACCGCGAGCTCGCAGGCGCTCGCGTCGGGCGTCAGCTTGGCGCTGCGGTAGAGCTCCACGTCGTCGAAGACGTCCTCGAGGCGGGAGTGGTGGTCGACCTGGGTCTGGCCGTGGTCGGCGCACAGCAGCACTGCGAACCGCTCCAGGAACGGCTCGATGCCGCCGAGCGACCCCATCGCCCGGCCGAGCGCGCGATCGGCCACGCGGATCGCCTGCTGCGTCGATTCGGGGCCGTACTTGTGGGATGCGACGTCGTGCTCGCCGAGGTAGAGCAGCACGAAGTCGACACCGGTGTTGCGCATGAGCCACCGCGCGATGTGCGCGCCACCCCAGTCCTTCGGCCGCTTGAACCCGACCTGCGGCAGCAGGGGGCGCAGGCTGCCGTACAGCTCGCCGAAGTAGAGGTGGTCGGGGCCGTAGAGCGAATGCACGCCGATGCGCTTGGCGACTCGGCGCAGCGGACCGTAGTCGTGCTTGATCGTGTGGCGCGTGCGCCCGCGCGAGACCAGGTAGTTGATCGACGCGGCACGCCCGCCGGAATCCTGGACGCGCTCGAACAGCGTCGGCGTGTGCTCGGACAGGTGCATGTGGTTGAGGTCGAGGACGACGTTCTGGACGCCGCGCCACGTGCCCTCCACCGCGGCCGCGGCGAACGACGAGCCGTACTCGATGAAGCGCCCCTTGCCGCGGTCGTACCAGCCGAGCGACGGGATCCGGTGCTCGCCGGGGCCCGTGCCCGTGATGATCGACGCCAGGCACACCGGTGTCAGCGAGGGGAAGGGGCTGATGGCATCGTCGAAGCGGGCGCCGTGGTCGATGAGTGCCTGGATGTTCGGCGCGTGGCCCGCGGCGAGCGCGCGGCGGAGCGGGTCGCTGCCAAGCCCGTCGATCACGACGAGCAGCAGGCGCTTGTGTTCGGAAGCGGAATCAGCCATCGGGGGGAGACGTTCCCCGCGCGGGCGAGGAATCACACGCACGCCTCAGACGGGTTCGCCGGGGGCGCTGCTCGTTCGCAGGTCCTTCGCATAGGACTGTTCTACCTTAAGGGCGCCAGTTAGCCGAGTAACCCGCCGGCGCGTGATGCGCGCCGGAAGTGGTACAACGCCAAGAATCCGAGGACGCGGCGCGGCGGCGTCAACGAACTGACGGCGCACCCGAAGTACAACGTCCCGAAAATGCGGTAACTCAGCGTGCTCCCAAGGACCAATCGCATCGGACGACTCGCTCTCCAGCTCCCTGGTCAGTACCTCGAGTGACTCGAATGGCTGTCCCTCGCGGAGAAGCCGCACGCTGGTCTCGGTGATCTCCATCACGTAGCCGACGAGAGGGCGAGCTATGGCTATCGGCAGCGGCTTCGAGGCCTTTTCCCGATCCGGGTATTTCAGCGTTCCAAACGAGAAAACAAGGCGCGCATACGAATGCAGCAGTTCGTTCACTGAGGTTCGCATAGCGCGTATTTCCGTCTCCAGCGCCGCCG
>JAOPYU010000161.1 GCA_025964455.1 Thermoleophilia bacterium
CAACCGCGCGATCCGCGACGAGATCAACGCCTCCAACTCGACCACACGATCGACGGCCACGGCCGAGGTCCGCGAGCTGCGCCAGGAGTACTTCGAGACGCACGACACCTGGGTCGATGCGAACGGCACCGCCTACAACGCGAACTACAACGCCACCACTGGCGCGATCGAGCTGGCGCGGGACGAGAAGCCCACCCCGGCGGACCCCGCCAAGAACATCCCTGCAACGAGGACCTCGCGCCGCGTCACGATCGCGACCGATCGCAGCCGCGAGGACATCGGTATCACCGCGACGGTCCCGACCGGCCGTGTCGGCGAGACCAACCAGGTCCGCACCGAGCGCGTCGCCACCGACCCTGCCGGCAACAAGACGGATTCGAGCATCCGCCTCGAGCAGGAGCGCCGCAACGCAGACGGCTCCACCGAGCGCAGCGTGAACGAGGAGCAGTACAACGCCCAGAACAAGGCGACCTCGCGCCACCAGGAGCAGAGCACCACCAAGGCCAACGGCGACGTCACCTCCTCGAGCACCGACACCAACTTCGCCCCTGACGGCACCACGCCGACCCAGACGGTTTCCCGCTCGCACTCCCAGACCGGCTCCGGCGACTCCCAGCGCGTCGACGACCGCGCCACCACGACCTACTACCTGGCCGACGGCGTCACGCCGCGGCACCAGCAGGTCGTCGAGAGCGGCACAGACAAGCCGACCACGACCGCGCTCACCGACTTCGACGCGCAGGGCGAGCCGACCGACACCTTCATCCGACGCGATGGCGGAGACCTGCCCGAGGGCGTCACCCGTACCGAGTACGTGACCTGGGGCCCCAACGGCGACGTCGCGCGGCGCCTCAATGGTGGCGAAGGCGTCTCCGAGTACGAGTTCGAGACATTCGCGAAGACCGGCGCCGGGCCCGAGGTCCTGTCGTTCGCCGACTGGAACCGCCAGAACGGCGGCAACTTCGTCGAGAACGCGGTCGAGTACGCCCAGTACGTCGGGAGCCAGAAGCTCGAGGAGGGTGATCCCAACGCAATCCCCGGCGGCGAGGATCCCGTCAAGTGGGTCCGCGGCGACGACGACCGCTTCACCGCCGAGAACCTGAACGGCAACCTGGTCGAGCCGCTCACGCCCGCCACCTCCACGCCCAGCGTGTTCGACGTGCCGGCCCAGCTCACCGCCCGCGCCAACGCCGAGGCGATCGACAATTCGCCCTACGCGCCCGGCGGCCCGCGGTTCGAGGAACTCAACACGGACCAGCGCTCCTACGAGCAGCGCATCGCCGGCGCGTCGACCGACGCGCAGCGCGAAGCGATCATGTCGGAGTACTTCGGGACCCACGACTACTGGATCGACCGAGGCACGAAGCCCGGCGACGCCCCGGTGCTCATGGCCTCCGGTTGGAGCGAAGGCGCGCCCTCCTCCACGATGTTCGGCGCGAGCCGCGCCGCCGACCCGCACGCCACGCTGGCGCGCACCGGCATGGAGGGCACCGACGACCTCGGCCAGCCCGCCACGCTCGACCTCGTCACCAACCTGTACACCGACGGCACGCGCGACGACATCACGCGCTCCACCTACGACGGTCCCGCCGGCGCCTCACGCGTGCGGGTCTCGGGCGAGCACACCAACGCCGCCGGCGTCGTCACCGAGCACGACGTCAACTCGCAGTCGCGCGTCTCGCGCACCGCGCAGGGCCTCGAGCCGCTGGCCGTGACCGAGGTCTCACGCGAGCGCTTCAACGAGGTGACCGGCAAGCCGCAGGGCGAGCAGTACTTCGGCGTCGCGTCGAGTGACAGCCGCACCACCACGCTCGAAGAGCGCAAGGACTACTACACGACCGACGGTGTCATCTACGACACCAAGATCGACGCCACGTCGATGTCGCGCAATTACGACGCGGACCTCACCCGCGACTTCCTGGCCACCAACCAGGACGTCATCGACCAGGCGCGCAGCGACGACTTCAGCCCCAACTCCGACGGCGAGACGGTCACCACGCCGCCCGTCGGCTCCAACTACTCCACGACGCACACCGACATCGACTACAGCTCGACCGGCGTGGCCGTCTACCAGAAGACCGACGAGTCCTCGACCTCGGTCGAGGATGCCGACGACGACAACCACAACGGCGTGCGCGTCATTGAGACGAACACGACCAAGGAGTCCGGCACCCAGGGCGGCACTGCGCCGATCTTCGACGACGCCGGCAAGCTGATCGTCGACGTCAAGCTCGTCTCGACGGTCAAGTCGACCGAGTTCGACCCGGATGCGGGCGTCGCCGGCGGCAACAAGAGCGCCGGCCACCAGTTCCGCGAGATCACCTCCGTGACGGTCGGCTCGACCACGCACCCCGACGGCAGCAAGGCCGACCAGTGGGCGACGCCCTTCAAGACGCAGACGCTGCGCGAGGGCTTCGACGACGACTGGCAGTTCGTCGAGAAGAACCTCAAGACCCAGTCGACCGGCGAGCTGGTCATCGAGGGCGAGGGCGACGAGGCCCATCCCGTCGAGCTCGGCGATGACACCGAGATCTACAACTCGCGCGGCGAGCGCGTCAACCTCGACGACGCCAAGATCGAGCACGAGGACCTCGACTTCGCGGACAAGTTCGAGGAGTTCATGGAGGGCTGGGGCGGCAAGATCATCGGCGTCGCCGGTGTCGTCGTCGGCGTCGCGCTCATCGCGACCGGCGTGGGCAGCCCGCTCGGTGTCGCGCTTGCCGCAGGTGGCGTGGCACTTGCCAGCACGCAGCTCGCGTACACCGCGATCAACTACAGCCAGGGCGAGGCCTCCGGCCTGGACCTGGCCATCGCCGGCGCCGGCGTGGCGCTCTCGGTGGTCCCCGCGATCACCGGTGTGCGACAGCTCGCCGCCGCAGGCCGCGGCGCCCGGGCGCTCAGCGCGGCTCGCGCTGCCGGCGCAGCCGACGACGTCGCTCGCGGCATCGCCGACGACGTGATCCGCGCCGGTCAGGGTGGCCGCGGTGCGCAGGTCGTGAACTCAACCGCCAACGTCGGCGGCACGGGCCTCGACGCCAAGGACGGCTACGACGCCACGCGCGCTGCGCTCCAGGGCGACTTCTACGGCGCGGCGCTCATGCTGACCGCGATCGGCGCCGGCGCGGGTGTGTCCCGCGTCCGCGGCCCGCACGTCAACGCAGGCGGCCCGACCGGCACGCCCGACGCGCCGGACATCAACTCGAACCCGACGCCCGACCTGCCGAGCGGCGCCAGCGGTGCACCGCACGGCCAGCCCGGCGCGCCCGGCCTGCCCTCGCCCTCGACGTCCTCCGGCGCGCCCTCGGTGCGCCCGAACGGGACCGGCCCGGCGCCCATCGGCGCGCCGCGCCCGCTGCCCGGCACCAACACCGGCGCCGGCAACTCCGGCACCAACGGTGGCGGTAACGGCAACGGTGGCGGTCCCGCCGCTCCGGCCAGCACCAACACCGGCACGCCCTCGAGCGTCGACGCTCCGTCGGCAGTCGGCGGCGCGCGCGGCGACGGCGTCGGCGGCCCCGACAACGCGAGCACGGGTGCAGGCACCGACCGGCGCCCGCCCTACGAGCAGTTCAACCAGGACGCGATCCGGGGTGGCCGCGAGGTCGCCAACCGCGGCTCGGCCCTCGACCCGGCCGTCGCCTCGGTGCGACCGAACACCGAGGACGGCATCCTCTTCAGCCACGTCGCCAACGGCCACGCGGTCGATCCGAGCATCGCTCCGACGGCGCAGGGCTTCCCGCGCCGCCCGGCGGCGTCGCCCGAGGTGCTCGGTTTCGCGGCCGGCGACCTGCCGCCCGTCGGCACGATCGTGCGTGCGCCCGACGGCTACCACATGGTCACCGACGCCAACGGCACCACGACCCCGGTCAGCGCCAAGGGCCATCCGCGCGAGGGCAGCCCGAGCGACCTCACGACGCTCGGCGCGACTGACAAGTGGCAGGTCCCCAAGAGCCAGTTCTCGCCCGAGCTCGCAGGGTCGCTGCGCGGCGAGAACACGCAGCTGCAGGAGATGGTCGACCAGGCCATCCTCGATCCCAACAACACGCGCATC
>JAOPYU010000163.1 GCA_025964455.1 Thermoleophilia bacterium
GGATTTCCATAGCAGATCCGCGTTAGAATTACGACGCTTTCTCACGACCGTATTTTGTCCGCTCTTTGCGGGATTTTGTCGTTCTGACGGGCTTTCCGCGGCCCCGGATATCTGATGTAGTACTGGACGTGGAGAGCGCCGGGCTCGTGCTCCCCCTTGCAAGTCCGTCCGATGCCTGGCGCCGTGTGGGAAATGTTTCGTGGGACCCCTAAGGGTAGGTGTTGAGTCGTGCCGTCAGAGCATGATGTGCGTCAGCGTGCCTCGATCTGTCAGGACTGTTGGTTCTGGAAAGAGATGAGCTGCGCGTTGGCAAGTCCAGAGAGCGGCGTCTGCGCCAATCGTCGACCGGTGAACGGTCGGCGTGCGCAGAAGCCCGCGTTGCCCAGGCAGGCGCAGCTCGTGCCGCTCGCTCCCGGTCACGCAGGTGGCGGGATGCCTCCAGCGCGTGTCGCCGAGGTCGCGGCCTCGAAGCCCTTCGGGACCGACGCGCCGGAAGCGACGTTCTCGCTCGCCCAGCTGCGCGACGCGGCACCGGTTCCGGCCCTCCATCACGACGCGCCCGTGGTGCAGCTCGGCGTCGGCGTCGGCGCGGCGTCGCAGCCGAGCGATCGTGGTATCCGCGTGGCCCGGGCCGCAGCGGCTGCACGGACCCCCGTGGCTGCCGTGCGCATTCCCGCGGCCGAGGTCGAGGGTGGCAGCTTCATGACGGGCTCCGCCGGCGGACAACCTGCCCTGCCGGGAATGGAACAGCTCGTCGAGCGCGTGCGCCAGCGCACCGCTGCGCGTATGTCCCGGGCGAGCGCGCTCACCCCCGCCTGAGTCGACGCTGGCGCGAACTGTGTCCTTCGGGGAAACACATCGCGCCAGCCTTGAGGTCAGCGAACCGCCAGCACCGCGTCGCAGGCATCGGCCAGGCGGCGGACGCCGGTCTCGACCTGCTCGAGCGGCGGACTGCTGAAGGCGAGGCGTGCGTACTCGTCGCAGCCGCCGCCGAAGCTCGAGCCCGCGACGAAGCTGACGCCGTGTTCGCCCGCGCTCCGGGCCACGGTAGCGGCATCCAGCCCGCCGGGCAGCGCCACCCAGATGAAGTAGCCGCCTTGAGGCACGCTGAACCGTGCTTCGGGGAGGTGCTCGCGGAGCGCGTCGACGATGCGGTCGCGTCGCTCGCGGAGCAGGCCACGCGCGCGCTCCACGTTCGGCTCGAAATGTCCGGACGACAGGTAGTGGTGAACGGTCGCCTGACCCAGGAAGCTCGCCGAGATGTAGGTGTCGTTGCCGAGCGTCGCGACCTCGGCCGCGAGCTCGGTCGGGAGCACGAGCCAGCCGACGCGCAGGCCCGGCGCGATCGTCTTGGAGAACGATCCCGAGAAGGCGACGGGAGCGTCGCCGCGCTGCGCGAAGAGGGTGCTGGGCGCCGGCTGTTCGAAGTGGAGGAGACCGTAGGGGTCGTCCTCGAGCACGAGCACGTCGTGACGTGCGGCGCTCGCCAGCACCGCCTCGCGGCGCTCCTGGGTGAGGGTCGAGCCCGCCGGGTTCTGGTAGGTCGGGATCAGGTACGCGAGGTCGGCGCCGTCGGCGAGCGCGCGCTCGAAGGCGGCGACGTCCACGCCGTCGGCATCGAGGGGCACGGGAACGATCTCCACGCCGAGGCGCTGGAGCAGCAGCAGCGGCCGGTCGTAGGTGGGCTGCTCGACGATGACGCGCGCACGGCGCCCCTCGGCAGCGGCGCGGCGAACGAGGACCTGGGCGAGCAGCGAGAAGCCCTGGAGGGACCCGGTCGTGACCACCACGCGCGACGGATCCACGTCGTGGCGACGCGCAAGCTCCTCGCGGAGCGGCTCCCAGCCGGCGCCGGTGCCATACGACAGCACGCGCACCGGGTCCTGGTCGAACGCGGCGGATGCCGCGTCGCGCAGCTCGTCGACGGGCAGCATCTCGGGTGCCGGGACTCCCCGGGCGAAGGCGATGGTCTCCATGTGCATCCTTCTGACCGAAGGGACCTGGCTCGAAACCGGCAATTCCCGATGGGGACGTGGATTCTCGCGCATCGAACGAATGTGCACATTGCTCCTTGACGGATCTCGCGGCCCGTCGTACAACGGAAAGGATGAAGTCGGCAGTGCCTCGGGTGTGGGACCAGGGGCGCCGGCCGTTGGACGAACAGCGCCGCTCTTTCGGCGCACCGCTCGGGAGGATCGGTGCAGCCAGCACTCGCAGTGCCTCGCATCGCCGTGCAACCACGCACGGCAACGACAGCCATGCTGCAGGGCCGCCAGTCGGCGGATCCAGCCCAGTTCCTGACACGCGGACCGCTCGCCGAGCGAGCACACCGCCTGCTCGGGCTCGGGGCAACAGGATCCGCACGTCTCGGTCAGTCGCAGCCTGCGCTCATCCGCGCTTTCGGGGGTGACCCTGCCAGCTTCGGCCAGGCCGCCACGCCGTGGGTGGCCGCGCGAAGCCTGGCACGCCCGGTGGAGACCCTGCCCTCGCAGTCGAGCGTCAGTTGGCTGCTCTCGAACGGCCGCTGACCCATCCCTCCAGTGACTTGTCGCGCAGGGGTGTGTCTGTGACACATTCAGGCGGAACCAGTGGGGGAGGGGGACCCGCCTGCGCGCCACGTGTCGGGCGAGGGGTCCCGGCTGCGCGCGACGTGTCGGGCGGAGGGTCCCGCACGAACCCGCCGACTTGTCGCGCATGGGTATGTCCGTGAGCCACTGAGACCGATCTAGTGGAGTGGGGCGGCGACGCCGCCCGAACGACACGCGGCGACGCCGCCCGAACGACACGCGGGGCGCCACCCGAAGGTGACGCCCCGACGATGTTGCTGCGTGTGGTGGCCCGAGGGGCCGCCGCTCGCCTGGATCAGGCGGGGACGGCGACGCCGCGTGCCGCAGCGACGAGCTGGGCGACCTCGGTCGGGTTCTTGCCGACCTTCACGCCTGCCGCCTCGAGCGCATCGACCTTGCTCTGCGCCGTGCCGGAGTTGCCGCTGATGATCGCGCCGGCGTGGCCCATGGCCTTGCCTTCCGGAGCGGTCAGGCCCGCGATGTAGCCGATGACCGGCTTCGTCACGTTGTCCTTGATGAACGCGGCTGCGAGCTCTTCCTCGTTGCCACCGATCTCGCCGACCATGACGATCATGTCGGTGTTGGGATCGGCCTCGAAGAGCGCGAGCGCGTCGCGGTGGTTGGTGCCGATGATCGGATCGCCGCCGATGCCGAGGATCGTGCTCTGGCCGATGCCCAGGTCGCTCAGTTCCTTGCCGAGCTGGTAGGTCAGCGTGCCGGAGCGCGAGATCACGCCGACGTTGCCGGGGGTGAAGATGTGCGCCGGCATGATGCCGACGTTCGCCTCACCGACCGTGCACACGCCCGGGCAGTTCGGGCCGAGCAGGCGCGCGCCCTTCTGCTTCACGTAGTGGTACGCGAGCAGCATGTCGTGCGCCGGGATGCCCTCGGTCACGCAGATGACCGTCTCGATCCCCGCGTCGACGGCCTCGTAGATCGCATCGACCGCGAAGCGCGGCGGCACGAAGATCAGGCTCGTGTTGGCGGCCTGCGCGTCGACGGCCTCCTGCACGGTGTTGAACACCGGGATGCCCTCGACGTCCTGTCCGCCCTTGCCGGGGGTGACGCCGGCGACCACGTTGGTGCCGTACTTGCGGTTGTTGAGTGCGTGGAACGTGCCCTCGCGCCCGGTGATCCCGGACACGACGAGGCGCGTATTCTTATCAACGAGAACGCCCATGGGTTCCAGTCCTTCAGTTCGGAGGGGAGAGGGTCAGACAGCCGTGGCGGATGCGAGCTTCACTGCCTCGGCCGCGGCGCCCAGCATCGTGTCGGCGACGGTGACGTTCGACAGGTTTGCGTCGGCCAGCATCTGCAGGCCTTCCTCGCTCGCCGTGCCGTCCAGGCGGACGACGATCGGCACCTTCACGTCGAGCTGCTCGAGAGCGGTGATGATGCCCTGCGCCACTTCGGTGCAGCGCGTGATGCCGCCGAAGATGTTGAACAGGATCGAGCGCACCTTCTCGTCGGAGAGGATGATCTCGAGGCTGGCGACGATGCCGTCGGCGGTCGCGCCACCCCCCACGTCCAGGAAGTTCGCCGGCTTGCCGCCAGCCTGCTGAATCACGTCGAGGGTGCTCATCACCAGGCCCGCGCCGTTGCCGAGGATGCCGACCTCGCCGTCGAGCTTGACGTACGTGACGCCCTTCTC
>JAOPYU010000198.1 GCA_025964455.1 Thermoleophilia bacterium
CGCGGATCACCCACGTCGACGGGGTCAGCATCGACTACGACGACTGGCACTTCAACGTGCGGCCGTCCAACACCGAGCCGCTCCTGCGACTCAACCTGGAGTCGGTCGTCTCGGTCGAGGACATGGAGCGCCGCCGCGACGAGGTGCTCGGCCTGATTCGCAGCGAGAGCACCGAACGCATCGGCCACGACAGCCGAGCCGGCATCTCGTGACCGACCAGCCGCGGTATCTCCCCCAGATCGCCGGACCCACCCGAGCGCGCCCGCCGTACTCGTTCAGCGCCGCGATGCGCGTCGGCTTCAGCGATACCGATGCGCAGGGCATCGTCTACTACGGACGCTACGCCCCGTACTTCGATGTCGCGCGCGTGGAGTACTGGCGCTGCCTGGGGCTGCAGGCTCACGACGATCCGGCGCCCGGCGAGTTCGTGATGCGCGCCTTCAACATCGAGTACCACGCGCCGGCCACCTTCGACGACGTGCTCGAGGTGTTCTGCCGAGTCGCCAAGATCGGGACCTCGTCGATCACCTTCGAGTACGACGTGGTGCTGCCGTCCAGCGACCGGCACCTCGCGTCCTCCACCCAGGTGATGGTGAACGTCGACCTCGAGGCTCGCAAGCCGATCGCGATCGGCGACTCGATGCGCGAACGGGTCGAATCGTTCGAGCGGGCCTTCGGCTGATGTGGGGATGCATCACGCGATCCTGCGTGAGTCCTCACTAATTCCGGTGAAGCTCGGCCAATGCCGGCCACCGACCGTGACCTGCGGTTCCCTGCGTGCGCTCTAGGGGCGTAGAGTCACCCAGCACGGCGTGCCTCCCTCTCGCCATCGGATCGCCAATGAACCTCTTCATCCATGACATCGCGTGCGCCATCGAGCGCGACGCAACGACGGACCCTTCGTTCGAGCGATCGCGCGGCAGTCGTGCCGCATGGCTCGCCGAATGGGTCCCGCGTTTCGAGGAAGCATCGGCGGCGCGTGATGAGGAAGATTCCTCACGCGCCGATTCCGCTTCCTGACGCACAGGTCACCGCGGACCGAAGAACCCGACGGACCGCTCCTCGCCGTAGAGCCACGACATGCGCTCGCGGTTGATGGCAGGCAGGTGTCCGACGACCTGACCGCCCGTCCGCATGTCCGCCGCCATCAGGAATCCCAGCGCCACGAACGTCCAGGATTCAACGGACGCCTCCCGCTCGGGGAGCATGCCGCCGGGCACGTGCTGCGACGTGAGTGACGTGTCGGCCACGTAGACGTGCACCTCCTCCAGGGACCGCACGAAGCAGGCACGAATCGCATCGTCTCGCGGCGCCTCCGCGATCGCCTGGAACCACAGCGCGGCCAGCGTCGCGACCCCGTCGCCCCCCGAGACGAAGCTGAGCCCGAGGGTCATGAGCCGCTGGTCCGGCGGCGGGTCGAGCGCGAGCGCTGCGTCCCACCGATCACGCAGGCGCTGCCACTCGTGCTCGACGCACGCGACGAAGAGCGCCGACTTCGAGGGGAAGTGCCGGTACGCGAGCGCTGCCGTCACGCCGGCCGCCCTCGCGACCCCGACCATGGTCGCGCCGTGGTACCCGTGTTCGGCGAACTCGAGCGCCGCCGCGTCGATGAGCTGCGCGCGGCGCTGCGGCGACCGCATGCGTGGCCGACCCGGGCCGCCCGCTCCTGGTCCTGGCTGCGTCGTGGCCATCGGGTGGGCTAACCTCTCGCATCAAACAAGTAAACAGTCGTTTACTTAGGTACCCGCACATCGAAAGGCAGCACATGATCGTTTCGCCCCGCACCCTGTCTCCAGGCGCTCCTGCGACGCTGCTCGAGCCGGAGCCGCAGGCTGCGCACGTCCGCCTGACGTCGAATGAGCCGCTCCTCAGAGCGGCTGCATCGAAGCACGCGGACGCGACTGCACACGATCGCCTGGACGCGGAAGCCCTCCGCTCGGTCGCTGCGCTCTCGACGCAGATGGGTGACGACCTGCACACGCTCTCGATCGGTCGCTGGACCCAGCCCGAGCAACGGCGCGAGCTCGCTCGCGAGCACGCCTCCCGCTTCGCAGCCACGCTGTCAGCCATGCCGGGCGTCTGGGCCGTGCCCACGGACGCGATGAAGGGGGTGCTCAACGTCCGCAGCGGCGCGGCCACGCTGCAGGCCGCCCTCGCGCGCCCTGACCTGGACCTGTCCCTCACGCGTGACGGTTCGGGCATCAGCCGGATCGCGAATGGGTTCCGCACGATGACGGCCGGGCTCTGGGGCACGCACCTCGAAGGCCGCGACGCACGCATCGTCGGGCTCGCTCGCGCCGCCAACGACGCCGTCCTCCGGATCCGTGACGGGCGCGAATCC
This sequence comes from Thermoleophilia bacterium, assembly GCA_025964455.1. The sequence goes on from JAOPYU010000198.1 coordinate 2,342, forward strand.
TCCGCGTCCGGCCTGCCGTTCCGTGCCGGGATCCAGGGCGGCGTCACCGCGGCGCTGCTCGGTGCCGTGGCAGCCGAGGGAGCAGACCTGCTGCCGACGACGATCGCTCACGAGATCCGTGCTGCGCTCACTTCCACGGCACCGTCGATCGACGCACGCGGACACGGATTCCCCGCAGGGCGCGACGCTTACGTCGCGGCAACGAGGGTCCTGGAGGCCGCGGCGGCGCATGCGCAGGTCGCCCTCGACGGACTGGCGGCGCCGGCGCTCCGCGATCCGGGCGAGCGCGGCGCAGCGCTTCGGGCCTGGCGCGAGGTGCAGCGCGTACACCCGGGCGTTCCCTACTACGACGCCGACATCGGCTCCTGACGCGACGAGCGCCTGGGGCCACCGGCGAGGCCAGCGCGGGCCGGCGTCCGTGGCACGGGTGACCAGCTGACGCTGTTCGGCGAGGACGGAGCACACCGCTCCGACGTCCGAGGTCCACCACATGCAGCTGTCCAGCATCGCGCCACCCGCCACGTCGTTCCAGCGCCAGCTGGGAGCCGTGGTCACCAAGCTCGACCACGCCCTCGCCCGCGAGGACGACACCGTCGAAACCGACCTGACGTTCCGTGCGATCGACGACGGTGTCGACGCCATCAAGACCGCTGTCCGCGAGCCCGCTTCGCGCCAGGCGCGCTTCCAGGCGATGGATGCCGCCGCCATGCTCGTCGACTCACGCAACGTGATCGCCTCCAACTGGAGCCTCGAGCCGCCGCACATCGAGGTCGGCACCGGCAACATCGGTCGCCTCGGCGTCCGTGAGGCCGTCCGGCTGCTCAATGAGGCGATCGCGTCCGCCACGGCGCCTGACGAGTACTGAGCGTGTCAGCCGTTGCCGGGCGTGACGCGGTAGGCGTCGAAGATCGAGTCGACGTTCCTGAGCGCTGACAGCAGGCTCTTGAGCACAGTCACGTCGCCGAGCTCGACGGTGAAGCGCTCCTTCACCATCTGGTCGTCGACGATGCCCTGGTGCTGCACGATGTTGCAGCCATGCTCGGAGATGGTGCGGCTGATCTCCTCCAGCAGGCGAACTCGGTCCCTCGCCTCGATCTGGATCTCGGCGCGGAAGGCGGCGTCGGGGCGCCCCTCCCAGTGCACGGGCGTGAATCGCTCGGGCGTGCGTTCCAGGGCCCGTACGTTGGGGCAGTCGCCGCGGTGGATGGTGATGCCGCGACCCAGCGATATGTAGCCCTTGATCGGGTCGCCGGGCACCGGCATGCAACACTTGGCCATGCGCACCGCGACGCCGCTCGCATCGGCGATCCCCTCGACACGGACGCCGAAGTCGTCGCCGGAGCGGATCGTGCGCTTCTTCTGGATCGGGAGCCCGGTGAGCGGCGCCTCGTCCGGCACGGCCTCGTCCGTCTTGAGTTGCTGGAGCACCTTCTCGACGACGACGTTGGCGCCGAACTTGCCACGCCCGAGGGCGACGTAGAACTCCTCCGCCTTCTTGAATCCGAGCTCGCGGATGACGCCGGCGAGCAGCGAGCTGGACGCGATCTTGGCGTGCGGGATCGACTGGCGCTTGAGCGCGTCGACGAGCGAGTCGCGCCCCTTCTGCTCATAGTCCTCGCGGCGCTCCTTCGCGAAGAAGGCGCGGATCTTGGAGCGCGCGCGATTGGTCTGCGCGACGTTGACCCAGTCGCGGCTCGGCGCCTTGTCGAGCTGGTTGCTCGTCAGCACCTCGACGGTATCGCCGCTCTGGAGCGTGTAGCTGAGCGGCACGATCCGCCCGTTGACCTTGGCACCCACGCAGCGATGGCCGACGTCGGTGTGGACCGCGTAGGCGAAGTCGAGCGGCGTGGCACCGGCGGCGAGGGACTTGACCTCGCCCTTGGGCGTGAAGACGTAGACCTCGTCGTCGTAGAGGTCGAAGCGCAGCCCCTCCATGAACTCCTGGGAGCCGGTCGCCTGCTGCTCCCACTCCATGAGGTTGCGGATCCAGTCCTCCGCCTTGCGCGTAGCGGCGGCGCGGGCCTTGGACCCCGTCTTGCCACCCTCCTTGTAGAGGGCGTGCGCCGCGATGCCGAACTCGGCGGTGCGATGCATGTCAGCCGTGCGGACCTGGATCTCGAGCGGCTTGCCGTTGGGCCCGACGACCGTCGTGTGCAGCGACTGGTAGCCGTTCATCTTCGGGATCGCGATGTAGTCCTTGAAGCGTCCCGGCAGTGGCGTCCAGATGGAGTGGATGATGCCGATGGCGCCGTAGCAGTCGGCGAGGCGGTCCACGACCACACGGATTCCCGTGAGGTCGTAGATCTCGTTGAACTCCTTGCCCTTGCGCTGCATCTTCTGGAAGATCGAGTAGAAGTGCTTGGTGCGTCCCGAGATGTCCGCCGTGATGTCCACGGCGCCAAGCGCCTCGATCAGCTGCTCGTTGGCGAGGCGCATGAGCCGCTCGCGGTCGACCTTGCGCGTCTGGACCATCTGCTGGATGTCGGCGTACTTGCGCGGATAGAGCACGGCGAACGAGAGGTCCTCGAGCTCCCACTTGATGGAGTGGACGCCGAGGCGATGCGCGATCGGCGCATAGATCTCGACGGTCTCCTTCGCCTTGTTGAGCTGCTTCTGCTTGGGCAGGTAGCGGATCGTGCGCATGTTGTGCAGGCGGTCGGCGAGCTTGATGAGGATCACGCGATAGTCGTGGGCCATCGCCACGATCATCTTGCGGTACGTCTCGATCTGCGCCTGCTCACGGCTGGCGAAATTGATCTTGGAGAGCTTGGTGACGCCCTCGACCAGGTGCGCGACCCCGGCGCCGAAGCGCGCGCCGACATCCTCGGCCGAGACGTCGGTGTCCTCCACCACGTCGTGCAGGAGGGCGGCGATGACCGAGTCGGTGTCGAGCATCAGGTCGACGCCCAGCATCGCCACCTCGACCGGGTGGACGATGAAGTCCTCGCCACTCTTGCGCTTCTGCCCGGCGTGGTGATCGTTGGCGTAGCAGAACGCGCGTCGCACGAGCTCCACGTCGATCGGCTGGCTCGCCGCTTCGACCTTGTCGATCAACGTGCCGAGCAGGACCCGCAGGTGGTCGGGCAGCGCCTCGACGTCGGCGTCGTGCGCGCCCTGCTGCGCCGCCGCGTCGTCGTCAGCGGCGGCTGGGTCACTCAGCAGGGCGGCATCGTCGGGCTCGGTCATGCTCCCCCAGACTACCCGTTCAGCTGCTGGTGGATGCCGCGTGGGGCGACGTATCGGCGAGCCGCAGCTGGAGCCCGGCGCCGTCGACCTCGAGCAGTCCGCGGCCCAGCAGTGTCTGCAGGCCATGGATGATCGCAGCCGTGGAGCGCGGGTGCTCGCCGCTGCCGTAGAGCAGCGCCTCGAGCGCGGTCCCTGAAGCGGGACCTGAGTCGCGGAGGTGGCGGTAGGTGTCGGCGAGCGTCGCGCGCACGTCGAGGGCGGTCCTGAGCGAATCCGCGGCGAAGCGCGCTTCCCGGGCGCCGTGCAACAGGTGCAGGGCCGTCGTGGCGGGCGTGGCCGCGAGCCGATCGCGCGCTCCCACCGTGGTCGGCGGGTCGATGATCGCGACGACGTCGTAGCTGAGCGGACCGTCGAGCACGTGCTCGAGCGACCCGTGATCGGCGATCACGATGCGGGCGGATTCATGGGTCGACGCCGCGAGGCGGTGCAGTCGCGCCCTGAGCGCGAGCGGCGCGCATCGCTCGCTCGCGAGGACGGACTGGACCTCGTCCCCGAGGCGACCGTGCACCAGCAGCGTGCCGAGCAGCTCGCGTCGGCGCGGCACGTCGGCGACGACGACCAGGACCGTCGCGCGCGCTGCGATCAGCTGCGCGACGTGGTCGTGTGCGATGCCGCGGTGGCGCAGGTCGACGGTGGTTGATCGGGCGAGCAGCGGCTCGAGTGCAGGCAGCGCGTCCGGATCGGCGCCGCTGATCTCCGGCACGACGAGCCCCGAGGCGGCCGCGAGCAGGTGCTCGGCGCTCACGCGGTCGGCCGTCGGGTGTCCGCACCCGGCGGTGCACCAGCCGTGGATCGCATCGCTCGCCGCGCACGTGGGCGGGGCGATGGCGTAGACGCGGTCGAGCTCTGCCTGCAGGCTCTCGACCCCGCGGAAGCGGTTGATCGACGGGCGCAGGGCGACGTCCACGACGTTGGCGGGACCCAGGTCGGGTGCAAGCAGCGCCATCCCAAATCCGATGCCGGGCACGCGGTGTTCACCGACGCGGACCACGCACTTGAGGTGGGTGCCATCCCCGCCGACCGCCTTGGTCTCCTCCACGCACGCGCCCGCGGCGAGCAGGCGTGGGCGCTCCCATCCGGAGCCAAACGGCGCGAGCCGCTCGAGCTCCTGCACGAGCTCGAACGTCAGCTCGTTGCCGGGCACGATCGCATCGATGCGGTCGCGCGGCGCGAGCTGCTCGGGTCCAATGTTGGCGGCGCCCCACGCGGCGAGCCGTTCGCGCAGCTCGTCGATGCGGCTCGGGTCGATGGTCAGGCCGCCGGCCTGGGCATGCCCGCCCCAGCGCAGCAACACGTCATCACACGATGCGAGCGCGGCGTGCAGGTCGACCCCGTCGATCGATCGCCCCGATGCGCGCGCCGGGTCGCCATCGGCGATCACGATGACCGGGCGCCAGTACTTCTCCACGAGCCGTGATGCCACGATCCCGACGACGCCTTCGTGCCAGTCGCGTCCGTGGACCACGTAGATGCGCGCGTCGCGTTGCGCCGGCGTCCAGGATTCGACCTGCTCGACGGCCTCGGCGCTGATGCCTGCCTCGATCGAGCGGCGCTCCTTGTTGGTCTCGTCGACCGCTGCCGCGAGGGCAGCTGCATCGGCTTCGCTCGCGCGCAGCAGGTCGTAGGCACGCTCGCTCCGGCTCACGCGCCCGACGGCGTTGATGCGGGGCGCGAGCTTGAACGCGATCGCTTCGGCATCGATGTCGGACGTGCGCACGCCGCACTGCTCGGCGAGCGCGCGCAGTCCGGGCCGCGTCGTGGCGCGCAGCGCGCGCAGCCCGCGGCGCACGAGCGCGCGGTTCTCCCCGGTGAGCGACACGCAGTCCGCGACGGTCGCGATCGCCTCGAGCTCGTGCTGGGCCGGACCCGACGGCCCGCCGAGCGCGAGCACGAGCTTGCCGGCCACGGCCGTGGCGCACAGGTCGGGGAAGGGATAGTCGCTCGGCCGGGTCGAGGCGATGATCGCGGCCGGCAGCACGTCGCCCGGGCGATGGTGGTCGCAGATGATCGTGTCGAGCCCGTGGTCGCTCGCGTGGGCGACCGCCTCCACGGCGGTGATCCCACAGTCGACGGCGATCAGGAGACGGGCGCCGCCCCGGGCGAAGCGCTCCACCTGCTCGACCTGGAGGCCGTAGCCGTTGGTGAACCGATCCGGCAGGAACGCGCTGACCTCCGCGCCGAGCGCCTCGAGGCCCTCCACGAGCAGCGTCGTGGCGCACACGCCGTCGGCGTCGTAGTCGCCGTGCACGACGATCGGCTCGCGTTGCTCGATGGCGTACTGGATTCGCTCGACCGCCGCTGCCATGTCGCCGAGCAGCAGTGGATCGTGCAGCTGGGCCTCGTCCGCGGCCGGGTCGTCGGCGACGAGGCGGCGCGCCTCCTCGGCGCTCACGCCGCGGCGCGCGAGGACGAACGCGAGCGTCTCGGTGCAGCCGAGCTCGCGCCGGAGCTCGTCGACGAGCTGGAGGTCACATGGCGCGAGGGTGAACGAGGCATCGGGTAGCACGGAGGCGACATCCTAGATGCCGGCTCGGACCGTTCGATGCACGGCGTGGGGTGCGAGGCCGGCGGGGGCCAGCGCATGCGGCCGTGGTCAGCCCTCGCGGTGCTGGATGCTGCGCTGCACCTCGGTCGGGATGCCGCCGAGGTAGTTCGCGGTCTCCGGCAGCAGCGCGCCACCAGCGAGGCCGATCATGCCGAGGCCGATGACCTTGGCGCGGTTCTCCGGAACGAACCTGGTGGCGCCGACCGCGAAGCCAGCGGCGGCAGTCGCGGTCATGAGCCCGAGCGTCCGCAGGTACTGCTCTGCCGAGTCCTCCTCGGCGTTGACCATGGCCGAGGCACCCGTACTGGCGAGCATCGCGGCGGCGCCGAGCGCCACCGTCGTCATCGCGGCCTTGTCGGAACGCTGCTTGAGTCCGACGCCGACCGCCGCGGCGCCCACGAAGGCGATCGGCGCGAAGGTGGCCGTGGCCTCGCGGTGACTCATGGTCGAGATGCCCTTGGCGTCGAGCTCGCGCTCGCGGTCAGGCGACGGGAACAGGTACTGGGTGCCCACGCCGACGGCCAGGCCGGTGGCGCCGCCGCCGATGAGGGCGATGCGCTTGGCAGCCGCGCTGAGCGGTGCGATGTCGGTCATGAGTCCCCCACGAAGATCGTCCACCCGTCTGTCGAGTGGCGCGGGAGGACTGTTTCGCGTCAGGTCGCCGGCTCGCGCGTCTCGGCCGGATCGATCGCCACGTCGCTCGTCGTGGCGACGGGACTGCGAGCAGCGTCGCTGGACTGCTCCGCCTCGAGGCGCTTCTGCCACGAGGGCTCACGCTCCTTGAGCCAACACAGCAGTGGCGACGCGACCGTGATGCTCGAGAACATGCCGATCGCGACGCCGATGAGCAGCGCGAAGGCGAAGTCCTGGAGCGTCTCGCCGCCGAAGGCGAACAGCGCAGCCGTCGGCAGGAGCACCACGAAGGAGGTGTTGAGCGACCGGGTGAGCACCTCGTTGAGGGACGTCGTGGTGATCCGGCGGAACGAGCTCTTGCGCATCACGTGGACGTTCTCGCGGATGCGGTCGAACACGATGATCGTGTCGTAGAGCGAGTACCCGAGGATCGTCAGCAGCGCAGCGACCGTGGTCGACTTGAACTCGCGTCCGGTCAATGCGAAGGCGCCGGCGGAGATCGCCATGTCATGCAGCAGTGCGACGAGCACCGGAACGGCGTACAGCAGCTCGAAGCGCCACCAGATGTAGAGCGTCTCGAGGATCAGGCTGACGATGACCGCGATGATCGCGAGCTCGATGACCTGCTTGCCGAAGGACGGACCGATCGTCTGGACGTTGAATCCGTCGTCTGCAACGCCGAACTTCGTGTCGAGCGCGCGCCGAACATCGTTCTGCGCCGAGTCCTGTCGCGCCTGCTCCCGCTCCTGCGACGAACCGGTCACGCCTCGGGTGCCGCCGCGCAGCTTCTCCACGGTGATCGCGAACGACGAGCCCTTCGCGGCCTCCTGTCCAGCCGCCTCGCGCGTCTCCTGGATCGTGGCGTTCGAGTAGCCCGAATCCACGGACGTGAGCACGTCGCGGACATCCTCGGCCTTGGTCTTCTCGTCGAGCTTGACCTCGAAGCGCGTGCCGCTCTTGAAGTCGACCCCGAGGTTGAGCCCCAGCAGCGCCGTGATGGCCAGCGAACCGACGATCAGGAAGGTCGTGAGGATCAGGAAGTGCTTGCGGTACCGCATCCACGGCACGTGGAACCTGGTCGTCGTGTGCTTGCGGGATCCGCCGATGACCCACGCCTTCTGGAACACCTTGAACTGGCTCAGGAGCCCGAGCAGTGCGTAGGTGAAGAACACCGCGGTGAAGATCGACAGCAGGGTTCCGATGAACAGCAGCGCGGCGAAACCACGGACGGTGCCGATCGAGATCACGAACAGCAGCACTGCGGTGATGATCGTCACGGCGCTGGCGTCCAGGATCGTCGAGAACCCCTTCTTGTAGCCCGAGCGGATCGCCTGGACCACGCTCCGGCCCGCGCGATACTCCTCGCGGATACGTTCAAAGATGATGATGTTGGCATCAGCCGCGACGCCGATCGTCAGGATCGCGCCGGCGATGCCCGGGAGCGTCATCGTGACCGGGATGGTCACGACGATGCCGTAGAAGATGAGCGCGAACGCGAGCAGCGCGAGGTCGGCGATCAGGCCGAGCACGCGGTAGAACAGGATCAGGTAGAGCATGACGACCGCGAGGCCGGCGGCTCCGGCGAGCAGGCCCTGGCGCAGCGACTGTTCACCGAGCGTCGCCGAGACCTGGGTCTTGGAGATGACCTCGAAGCGCACCGGCAGCGCACCGGTGTTCAGGAAGTTGGCCAGGTCGACCGCTTCCTCGCGGTCGTCGAGTCCTGAGATCTGCGCCTGCGTGCCCTTGATGCCGCGTGGGTACTGCTTGTAGTCGATCTGCGGGATCGACTTGATCTCGTCGTCGAGGATGATCGCGAAGCGCTGCGGGTTGCCGTTGAGGGCGCCGTCCTGGGCGATCCGCTCGGTGACCTCACCGAACTTCTTGCCGCCGGCACGGTCGAAGATCATCGAGGTGACCCAGCCACCCTGGCCGGCCTCGGCCGTGGCGCTGCGCACGTTCTCGCCTTCGAGCCCGGGCTTGTCCTTGATCAGGACGTACGCGCCCTTGATGCGATCGAAGCGTCCACCCTGCTGGAGCGTGACGCCGTTGCCCTCGATCTGCTCCGGCGGACCGTGCACGAGCAGCTCGCCACGCGGCACCTCGAGCACCTTCCAGCCCTTGGGCAGCTCGCGATCGCCCTCGTCGAGGATCTTGTCCGCGCCCTCGGGCCGATCGTCCTCGCCCTGCGCGCCGAGCGCGTCGGCGGCCTGCTCGAGCAGGCGCTCCTGCGAGACCGCCGGACCCGCGACCTGACCCTTCTCGGCGTCGAACAGGTACAGCTGGCGCGGGGCCGTGGAATCCGAGGAACCTGCCTTGTCCGCACGATCCTCGGCCGAGCTGAGCGCCTCGTACGCGCTCCTGAATGCCTTCTTGTTGACGACGTTCTCCTCCCACTCGAAGAAGCGGAGGGCGGCGGTCTTGCCGACGATGGCGACGGCGCGATCCGGATCCGCCTCGCCGGGGAGCGAGACGACGATCTGGTCGCTGCCCTGGGTGCGGATCTCGGGCTCGGTGGTACCGAGCGTGTCGACGCGCTTGCGGATGACCTCGACGGACTGCGTCAGCTGGTCGCTCGTGAGCTCCTTGCCGTCATTGGGCGTGGCCTTCAGGACGACCTCGAGGCCACCCTGCAGGTCGAGCCCCAGGCGTGCCGCGTTGTAGTACCCCGCCAGGAAGACGGCGACGAGCACCGCGGCGACGAGTGCGAGCATGGCCAGATGCGAGCGGCCGCCCTCGGGGCGACGCTGTGACGACTTGGGGTCCCTCATGCCGGGAGCCTACCCGCCCCGTGGGACGCGCGTGTGAATCTCGCCGCGCACGCGGTCTCGCCGCTGGATCAGGCGTGCGCCGCTGCCTGCGCCGCCGGCTGCGGCGCGTATGGCGTGCGGTGCTGGAACGCCGAGCTGGCGAAGGCGGGATCGGGCGTTCCCTGCGGTGCGGAGACGACGGGCCGAGGCATGCCGTGGTCGACGTGCTCCGGTCGCGCGGGACCCGGGTACTGCGGGGCGCCGGCGACGACGTGGCCGCCGGGCATCGCGAAGAGCGGCACGCCGTTGGGGTCGTGCCCCACGAACTGCGGCTCAGCGTGCGCCTGGTGCTGCTGCTGCGGCGCATGCGCGGCGTCGTCGAGCTGGACAAGTGGGGCCGTCAGCTTGCGGTACTCGTCCGCGAGCTCCGAGCGCTCGCCGCGGGCACGGGCGATCGTGTCGGCGAGCGACGGGTCGTCCAGGCGGAGCGTGCTGCCCATGCCCTTCGGCGCGCGCGAGTGTCGGCGGTCGTCGACGTGCTCGGGCGCGGCCGGTGCCACCGCGTGCGACTGCGCCGGCTGCTGGAGGTGCTGGGCCTGCACATGCGGCGGATGCGCGATCACGGGCGCGGCGTAGTGCACCGGCTGCGGCGCATGCTGCGGCATGGCGTACTGCTGCTGGGGCGGCTGCGGCGCGTACTGCGGCATGGCGTACTGCTGCTGCGCCTGCGGCGCGTGCTGCGGCATGGCGTACTGCTGCGGCTGGGGCGCGGGCTGCGGCATCGCCTGCGCGAGCTGCGGCATCGGTGCGGCGAAGGGAGCGTGCACCTGCACCGGAGCGGCCAGCTGGGGTGCGGGCGGCAGGTGTCCGGCGGGCGCCGGCGCGTGCGGATGCGTCGCGTTCATCGACACCGGCGCGGCGTTGCCCCACGGGCGCGGCTCGAACGTCGGCAGCGCCGGAAGGACTTGCGCCCGGAAGGTGGTCGGCAGCGGCTGGGGCGCCGGCGGGGCGGCCTGGGGCGTCGCCTGGACGTGCATCGGCGCGGGCACCGGAGCAGGCGCGGCGTGCTGGGGCTGATGCTGCTGCACGACCGGCATCTGCAGGGTCGGCGCGGCCGTGAAGGGCTGCGGCGGCAGCGCGATGCTGGCCGGCTGCGGGGCGGGGTGCTGCTGGTGGGGGTGCTGTTCGTGCTGCATGTGGGGTTCCGATGCCGATCGGGGGGTCGTCAGCGCCGCGGGGGGCGACGCGTCGTCACTCATGTTCGCGGGCAGCGCAGCCTCGGCACCATGCACGATGCGTGCGATGCCGGCGGTTGCGATGCGGGATGTCAGGCCGGGTGCCAGCTCGAGCACGACGCTCGTGCCCTCCACTGCCGCGACCCGCCCGTAGATGCCGCCCACCGTGAGCACGTGATCGCCCACCGTGAGCCGCTCGACGAGCTGGCCGTGTCGCGACTGCTGGTCACGCTGGGGACGCACGATCAGCAGGTACCAGGCACCTGCGATCGTCCCAACGAATACCAACAACGGCAACATGCGCCCTGTCCGTCCCTTGTCCACGCCTCGCGACGAGCGTCCACTCGCCGCGCGGTCCGGGCACCTGCCCGTACCTGAGTGTCGGGACGAAACCGCGTGCGTGTCTCACCTGCCACGCCGAATGGCCGCGCGCCGGACCGTCAGGCGAACGCACGCGCAGCTGTCGAGGCGCCCGCCACGAGCAGCATCACGCCGATGCCCCGGACGAGCTGGCGCTCGTCGAGCCGACCGGTGAGCCGGGCACCGATCACGGCGCCGGGGGCGGAGGCGAGCGCGCCGACCACGACCAGTTTCAGGTCGATCTGGTCGAACCCGTGGGCGAGGCCACCCGCCAGCCCGAGCAGGCATCCGATGGCGAGGTTGGTGCCGACGAGCTCGGCCGTGCGACCCGGGAAGGCGCGCAGCAACGCGGGCATGCGCAGCGCGCCGAGGATCAGGCCGACGATGCCGCCCAGTACGCCGATCACGAGACCTGCCCCTGCCAGCCGCAGGTGGGGCCGCTGCGGTCCGGGAGCGCCGTCGGCACCCGGGTGGCGTCGCAGCAGGTCGATCCCGAACCAGCACAGCAGGCCGCCGATGACGACGAGCAGCGCATCGCCGGGCAGTTCCCCGGCGATCCGGGCTCCGACGACGACTCCGATCACGGAGGTCGGCGCCATCGCCCAGAAGATGCGGCGATCGATCCGCCCCGCCCCGCGATGGACGAACGCGGCGACGCCGGCGGTGATCCCGCTGATCGCGATGTTCGCGCCCACGCCCGCGATCGGCGAGCTCGCGACCGCGAGGGTCAGCGGCAGGCGGATGTTGCCGAGCACGAGCCCGAGCAGCCCGCCGATCACCGCGACCGTGAAGCACCAGGCCCCGAAGGCGATGAGCAGCCAGTCGATCCCCATCGCTCAGATCGCGCAGCCGGGCTGACCGTCGACGCGATCGCGCTGGCGACGGCGCGCGACGATCCCGTACGCCCAGGCGCCGAGCGCGTGGATGCCGGGGACCCAGAGCAGCAGCGCGGGGATCGCGGTGAGCGGCATGCGGAGCGCGATCGAGCGTACGGCGTCGATGCCGACCGGCACGGAGCCGCCGTCGAAACGAACGCGAAGTCCATCCCCGAGCAGCTCACGACTGACGTCGGGCCAGACCTGCACCGCGTCGTCGTAGGGCACGCACGTGAATCGACCGAGCCAGTCGAGCTGCTCGATGCGGCGGGCCTGCCGCCGACAGTAGGCACAGCCTCCGTCGAAGATCACAGTGGTGTCGGCCATCGATGCCAGATTAGCACCGCGCCTGTCGCGCCGAGGTCAGGCCAGCGCCGTCCAGCGGGCGCGTTCCGCCGCGTACCAGCCGTTCGCCCAGGCTCCCGACGCGATCGCGCCCCGGGAGCGCCGGACCAGGTCGAGCAGCACGTGCAGGTTGTGCAGCGTCACGAGGCGCAGCGAGAGGATCTCGTCCTGCTGGAACAGGTGGCGGATGTACCCGCGTGCGTAACCGCCGGCGCAGGCCGGGCACGCGCATCCGGGCAGGATCGGTCGGTCGTCGCCGGCGTGCACGGCGTTGCGCAGGTTGAGTCGCGCCCGCGGGTGCTGGTCGTTCGGCACCATCGCACTCGCCGTGCGCCCAAGTCGCGTCGGTAGCACGCAGTCGAACATGTCGACGCCGTGGTCAATGACATCGAGGATGCCGACCGGGTCGCCGATGCCCATGTAATAGCGCGGTCGATCCTCCGGCAGCAGCGCGGTCGCCGCCGCGAGCGCAGGCATCGTGAGCGCCGGGTCCTCCCCCACGCTCAGCCCGCCGACGGCGTAGCCATCGAAGCCGATGTCGAGCAGCTCGCGCGCACTGCGCTCGCGGAGGTCGGCGTGCACACCGCCCTGGACGATGCCGAACTGCAGCTGCGGCTGGCCGGTGAGTGACCAGCCGTCGCGACCGTCCCCGAGCCGCCGCGACTGCAGGTGTTCCTCGCGCGCACGCACGGCCCATGCGCTCGTGCGAGTCACCGCCGCCTCGACCGCCGGCCGGTCCGCGTCCCCCGGCGGACACTCGTCGAGCACCATCGCGTCGTCGGATCCGAGCAGCGCCTGCGAACGGGCGACGTTCTCCGGCGTGAACTCCACCAGGTCGCCGTCATAGACGCTCCTGAACACCGCGCCGTCGTCGTCGAGCTTGAGCGTGTGGCGCAGGCTGAAGACCTGGTAGCCCCCGCTGTCGGTGAGGATGGCGCGGGGCCAGCGCATCAGGTGGTGCAGGCCGCCGGCGTCGGCGATCGCCTGCGCGCCCGGGCGCAGCACGAGGTGGTAGGTGTTGGCGAGCACGACCTGGGCGTCCATCGAGACGAGTTCCCCGGCGTCGACCGACTTGACGGTCGCCTTGGTGCCGACCGGCATGAAGGTCGGCGTGCGCACCGTGCCATGTGCGGTCTGCAGCAGCCCGGCACGAGCCCTGCCGCTCTGGGCGGTCCGGCGGAAGCAGTCGACCTGCTCGGTGGATGCGTCGGTCGTGGTGGTGAACGTCATCGCGTCATCCTCGCAGGTGGTCCATGGATGAACATGGCGTCGCCGAAGGAGTAGAAGCGCAGCTGCTCACGCACCGCGCACGCGTAGGCGGCGCGGGTCTCGTCGATGCCGTGGAACGCCATCACGAGCGCGATGAGCGTCGAGCGCGGCAGGTGGAAGTTGGTGAGCAGGGCGCCGACGACCGACCAGTCGTGGCCCGGGGTGATGAACAGGTCCGTGGATCCGACCAGCTCCGCAGCGGCCCCGCCGCGGTAGGCGTGCTCGAGGGTCCGGGTCGTGGTCGTGCCCACCGCGACGATGCGTCGTCCCGCATCGCGAGCGGCCCGGATCGCGGCATCGGCCGGCGCGCCGATCTCGTAGCGCTCGTGGTGCATGACATGGGCATCCAGCTCGTCGACGGCGATCGGCAGGAAGGTGCCGGCGCCGACGTGGAGCGTGACGTGTGCGACCTCGCATCGCTCCCGGACCGCGGACCAGAGCGCGTCGTCGAAGTGGAGCCCGGCCGTGGGCGCGGCGACGGAGCCGTCCACGCGCGCATGGACCGTCTGGTAGCGCTCGTCATCGGTGTCGCGCTCGGTGATGTACGGCGGCAGTGGCAGCTCCCCGTGCGCCGCGAGCCAGCCAGGCACGTCATCGAGCCCGATCGGCAGCTGCACGAGCCAGGTCTGGTCGCCGAGCCGCTCGATCGGCACGACCTCCTGCTCTGCGCCGAGCGCCGTCCCGACCGCCTCCAGCGGCCGGAGCTTGCGCGCGGGTCGAGCCATCGCCACCCAGCGCGACGCGTCGCCGGCGCTCGCCGGCTGCTCCTCGGCCGGAGCCAGCAGCAGCAGCTCACCCGCCCCGCCGGTAACGCGCCTGATCGGGATCCGCGCATGCAGGACACGCGCATCGTTGGCCACCACCAGGTCGTCCTCGCGCAGCTGGTCGAGCAGCAGCTCGTCGAAGCGTCCGATCGCTCGCGGCTCCCCCACCCCGGCCTCGAGGACGAGCAGGCGGGAAGCGCCCCGCTCGGGTGCCGGGCGCTGGGCGACCAGCTCCGATGGCAGCACGAAGTCGAGGTCCTCGACGGAGAGGGAAATGGCGTCCACCCTTGAATCCTAGTCTGGAACCGTCCGCCCCTTGCGCGCTCCCCGCCGCTCAGGTATAAGTAAGTGCATACTTACGAGGAGCAGGCGATGGACACGAGCACCGAAACGAATACGCCTCCGGCCGTCCGGGATGGCCGCTTCAGGATGTTCTCCGCGCCGGTGCTCTCGTGGGCGATGTTCGACTTCGCGAACACCATCTTCTCCTTCGCGGTGATGACCCGGTACTTCAACGAGTGGGTCATCGAGCAGCAGGGCCGCCCCGACTGGCACGTCGGACTCATGAGCTTCATCGTCGGGATCATCCTGGTCACCGCGATGCCGGCGATGGGCGCGATCAGCGACCAGCTCGGGCGACGGCTCCCCTTCCTCGCGGCCTTCACGCTGGCGTGTGTCGCGGCGACCGGCCTGCTCGGCGCGGTCGACTCGGTCTCGGTGGCACTCGTCGTCGCGGGCTTCGCGATCTTCGCCTACCAGCTCGCGCTCTCCATGTACGACCCGCTCCTGGCGACGATCGCACCACCCGCCTACCACGGTCGCGTGTCCGGGCTCGGAGTCGGGCTCGGCTACGTCGGGGTGCTCATCGGCTCGGTGATCCTCGGCGCGATCGTCGACAAGGACGACTACCAGACCGCGTTCCTGCCGACCGCGGTGCTCTTCGTGCTGTTCTCGATCCCGATTTTCCTGTTCGTGCGCGAGCGCCCGTCGCGTGCGCCGCGTGACGGCAGCGTCGCCGTGCGCGGTGCGCTGCGACAGATCGTCAGGACCGCCCGGCACGTGCGCGACGAGCACCGGGACGTGGGGCGATTCCTGATCGCTCGGTTCCTCTACGTAGATGCGATCGCCACCGTGATCGCGTACATGACGGTCTACATGAGCCGCGTTGGCGACTTCTCCGAGCGGGAGAAGACGATCGTCCTGGGCACCGCCATGGTCGCAGCGGCGCTCGGCGGCTTCGCCTGCGGCTCGCTCGTGGAGCGGGTCGGCCCCAAGCGGGTGCTCATGGGGATCCTCGGCTTCAACGCCGCGACGCTCATCGTCGCCGGCGTCACCGGCAGTGCCGGCCTCGTGTGGATCCTCGGCCCGGCCGTCGGGATCACGCTCGGCGGCGTGTGGACGAGCGACCGCGTGTTCATGCTGCGGCTGTCGCCGCCCGAGGTGCGCGGCGAGTTCTTCGGGGTCTACAACCTGGTCGGCAAGCTCTCCTCCGGGTTCGGTCCGCTGGTGCTCTGGGGCGGGACGCTCTGGCTCCTGCACGAGCGGGGGAGTTTCTCCAGGCTCGACGCGAGCCGCGCCGCGCTCGTGGTCCTCGCGCTCGCGGTGCTCGCCGGCATGTGGGTACTTCGGCCGCTCACCGACGAGGCTCGTTTCGCCGAGGCCGAGTGGGAGGGCGCGGACGCATGAGGATCTCGCACCTGCCCGCATCGCACTGGGCGCAGCACGATTCGCGCGCGCCGCAGCGGCTCATCCGCTGGATCTTCGCCAAGCCCGGACGCTGGTTCATGCGGTACCGCGGCTACGGTCACCAGCCACGCGTGCCCGAGACGGGAGGATTCCTGCTCGCTCCCGCCCCGCACGGCGCTTTCGTCGATCCGTTCATCTACGGCCTGGGCCAGCCGCGCATGCAGCTGCGCTTCATGGCCAAGTACCAGGCGCTCGAGTGGCCGATCGCCGGCCGGCTCATCAAGTGGGGCGGCGGCTTCCCCGTCTACCGTGGCGGCGACCGCAGCAAGGCCGCGCTCGAGGTGGCGCGCGTGGTCGTGGAGAGCGGCGACGGGCTGGTCGTGTTCATGGAGGGCAAGCTCGTGCTCGAGCACGACGGCCTCGGCACACCGCGCAACGGGCTCGCGCGGCTGGCGCTGGCCACTGGTGCGCCGGTCGTGCCCGCTGCCTCGTGGGGTTCCAAGCGGGCCGAGGCGTATGGCAAGCGGTGGTGGACGCACCGTCCACGGATCACCGCAGTGTGGGGTGAGCCGCTCCAGTTCGCGCGCGAGGAAGCGCCGACCGAGGAGCGGGTCGGCGAGGTACGCGAGGAGATCTGGGCGAAGGTCACGGAGTGCTTCGAGCAGGCGAAGACGATCGCGCACCTCCCCGGTGGGCGTCCGCCGTCAGGCCTGACCGTCGAGGAGGCGCTCGCCCATGGCTCGTGAGCGACCGATCACGCCGCGCCTGCCGGCCACCGAGCGGCGGGCCGGCATCCTCGCGGCTGCGACGCGCTGTTTCGCGGCGCGCGGATTCGCGGGTACGACGACGGCTCGCGTTGCCGAGGAGGCGGGTGTCAACGAGGCACTGGTCTTCCGGCACTACACGAGCAAGCAGGCGCTCTACCTCGCGTGCGTCGACGCTGCGTGGGCCCGCGTGCAGGCGCGGTGCGACGAGCTGTACGCAACGGAATCCGACGATCGTCACTGGCGGATGCCCGGGCGCGCCTTCCTCGAGCTCGTGCACGGGGATCCGGATGTCGCCCGCATGTGGAGCCGCGGCCTGGTCGAATCAACGGGGATCCCTGAGATCGACGACCACCATGCGGCGCTCATGCGCGAGGTGCACGCCTATGTCAGTCGCGTGGTCGCCCACAGCGCCGCGGCCGGCGGCCTGCTCCCCGGTCGCGACCCCGCCACCGAGGCGTGGACGATCATCGCGCTCGGCCTCCTCGGCGCGTCGCTCGGCACCCGGGGCCTCGTGGAGCGACCGGCGTTCGACGCCGTGCTCGCCTCGCATCGCGAGTGGACGACCGGCAGCCCGGACTGAGCGTAGCCGAAGCCTGGGTGTCCTTGGCGACGTACCAAGGCTGCGAGGCCGGTTAGGCTCGGCATGACGCCCTACAAGTAGGGACCGCCGGAGGCGATCGGCTGCGCCGCGACGGCGAGCAGGAACACGAGGGCGATGGCAGCGACCATCGCGACGAAGCTTTTCCGGGGATCCACGGGGGGCACGACACCGCGTGGTCGCGCACCTTCCGGTGCGTGTCGACCATCCGCAGTCGCCGCGCGCCTAGAACAGCTCGCCGTCGCGCGTGATCGTGTAGCCCGCCTCGCCCAGGTGCGCGCGACCGCGCGGGGTGATGATGCGACCGCGCGGGGTGCGCTGGATGAAGCCGCGCTGGAGCAGGTACGGCTCGTACACGTCCTCGATCGTGTGCTGCTCCTCGCCGATCGCCACCGCGATCGTCGACAGGCCCACGGGGCCGCCACCGAACTTGGTGAGGATCATCTCGAGGATCATCCGGTCGATCCTGTCGAGCCCTTCGGCGTCGATGTCGACGAGGTCGAGCGCCTCGCGCGCCACCTCGAGCGAGAGCACGCCTTCATGCCGCACCTGGGCGACGTCGCGCACGCGGCGCAGCAGGCGGTTGGCGATTCTCGGGGTGCCCCGCGACCGCAGTGCGATCTCGGTCGCGGCGGCGTCCTCGATCTCGAGTGACAGCAGCCGCGCGGAGCGCCGCACCACATCGGTGAGTTCGGTGGTGTCGTAGTACTCGAGGCGCTGCGTGATCCCGAAGCGATCGCGCAGCGGGGTCGTCAGCAGTCCGGTCCGCGTCGTCGCTCCGACGAGCGTGAAGGGTTCGAGGTCGAGCCGCAGGGTGCGCGCCGCAGGCCCCTGCCCGAGCACGATGTCGATCTGGTAGTCCTCCATCGCCGTGTAGAGGACCTCCTCGATGGCGGTGCTCAGGCGGTGGATCTCGTCGATGAACAGCACGTCGTGCGCGCCGAGCGAGGTGAGGATCGCCGCGACGTCGGCCTTCTTCTCGAGTGCCGGCCCGCTCGTCGCGTGCATCGTCGAGCCGAGCTCGGTGGCCACCACGCTCGCGAGCGTGGTGTTGTGGCAGACGATGCCGTTGCCGATGAAGGTGTGGCCGTCAGGGACGCTGACGTCGACGGTGTGCGCCATGCCAGGCTCGATCGAGACGATCGGCTCCCATGCGAGTTCGACCATGTCGTCGCGTCGAAGGCGCGAACGCGCGCTGCGAACCGCGAGCGCCCGGTGGTCGTGGGCGGCGTCGCGCATGAGCGCACGACCGCGTTCGACCGGCTCCACCTCGGCGACGGTCACGGACGCGTCGACCACCTGCAGGCGCCCGGTGTTGTGCACCTGAACGGGCGTGATGTCCTGTGCGTAGGCTCCGCCCCGGCGGTAGGCATCGCCGTCGCCCTCCATGGCGACGAGCACGCCCGCTGCGGTGAGCCCGAAGCCCACGGACGAACCATCCGACTCGCGTGCCGCGAGGTTCGCCCGACCCACGGCTGCCATCTGGGTCACCCGCTCGCGGCCGCGCTGGCGGGCGAGCGAATCGGTCGGCTCGTCGCCGTGGTGGGCCTGGCCGCCGAGCTCCTCGTACGGGTCGTGGATGTCGAGCAGGTTGGCAGGATCGACCGAGTCGTATGCCGCGGGCTCGGCGCTCGCGCGCAGCTGCCAGCCACGGTCCGACGGGGCGATGGATGACTCGATGCCGATGTTGGCGAGCATGAGCTGCAGGTGGGCGACGACCGATCGCTCCGCGTGGCTGAACACGGGCGCGTGCTCGACGCCGAAGAAGATGCCGCGCAGGAACTCCGCGACGAGCAGCCGAGGTGCGCGGTAGATACATGCGGGAATTCCCGCGAGGCCTTCTCGGGCGAGCCCGAGCCCGGCGAGGAACGTCGCGACGCGGGGGCTGCGACCACCCCATCGCGCTCCGAAGGGACCCTCGCCGAACTGCTCCAGCTGCAGGCAGAGCGCTGACTGCGCGAGGCGGCGGACCTCCTCGACCCGAGCCGCGTCGCGGGAGACGTAGACGAACCCGTCGCCGCCGGGTGATAGTCGCCCGCCATCGAGCAGCAGGCCGAGCAGCCTGGCGAGGTCAGGCTCGAGCTCGTCGGGCGTGCGCGCCGGATCGGCGAAGCTCGGGATCCCGATGCCCTCCACGTGCAGCTTGGTGCTCGAGCCGAAGACCTGGGCGCCGAGCCGCACCGCGACCTCGTCGCCGCCGCGCAGCTCCCCAAGCCGTCGGAACTGCAGGCGCCCGTCGGCACCCTTGACCAGCAGCGGGTGGTTGGGCGTGCCCTCGACCCGGTAGCCCGAGCGCGTGGTCACGCGGAGCGTCGCGCCCTCGCCGTTGTCGTAGAAGTAGTCGGCAGTGCGCACCCCGTACAGCGTGGCGAGGGGGCGCGTGATCGGCTGCCAGCTCTCGCCGCCGACGACACCCAGGTCGCCGATCGGCTCCATGCCGTGGGTCGTGAACACCATCGTGTCCGGCGTGACGCACTTGCCGAGCCCGGGCGGCCCGGCGAACAGGGCGTGGTCGAGCGCTTCCTCGCGGTGCTTGGCGGCGTCGATGAAGACGCGCAGCTGTTCGCGCACACGCTGCTGGCCGACGAACTCGTCGAGGGTCCGCGGGCGCAGGGAGCGGTCGAGCTCGTCGTCGCCCCGTCGCGACGCCGCGTCGGCGATCGGGCTGCGCAGCGGCGCGCCGTCCTCGCGCTGGGCGGCGACTGGTGCGTCACCTTCGAGGGGGATGCCCGGCTTGGCGCCGAAGTCGAGATCACTCATGCCCGGACCTGCTTCCTGCTCGCGAGCGCCTCGCGGATGCGCTCCTCCGCCGAGGCGGAATCATCGGTCGCTGCGAGTGCAGCCTCGGCCTCGGGGACGCTGAGTCCCAGGCCCACGAGCGCTTCGCGCGCCTCGTAGAACGTGGCCATGGCAGCGCCGGCGCTGCCCTCCTCCACCGTCGCCGACAGCGTCGTCACCCCTGCGGGCACGATGTCGTCGAGCTTGCCGGCCAGCTCGGTGACGATGCGCTTGGCCACCTTGGGGCCGACCCCGGGCACGCTCTGCAGCAGGGCGACGTCCTCGACGAGCGTCGCGCGCTGCAGGTCCTGCGGCGTCAACGCGCTCAGGACGCCGATCGCGACCTTCGGGCCGACGCCCTGCAGCGATGTCAGTCGCTCGAACACCTGCTGCTCGGCCATCGTCTGGAAGCCGAACAGCTGGATCGCGTCCTCACGCACGTTCGTGTGGATGTGGATCGTGACCTGTTCGGGCGCCAGCCGCGCGGCGTGGATCACGCCCGCGGTCGCGCGCACGATATTGCCGACGCCGCCGACGTCGACGACGATCGACTCGGAATCGGCATGGATGCAGCGTCCGGTGAGGCGGGCGATCATGGCGGCAAGTCTGACGGCGCCGCCGGACGCTTCCGGTAGCGCGTTGCTACCGCAGCTTGGCGGTCGCGCGCGCTGCCGCGCCGACCATGTGCATCGCACCTGCGTGGGTGATCGCGGCGGCGAGGGCATCGGCGGCGTGGTCCGGGCGCGGAACCTCGGACATGCGCAGCTGCACGCGCACCATCTCCATCACCTGCTGCTTGTCGGCGCGACCGAACCCGGTCACGGCCTGCTTGATGGCGCTGTTGGTGTACTCGTGGACCGGCACGCCTGCCTCCGCACACGCGAGGATGCACACGCCCCGAGCCTGGCCGACCGCGAGCGCCGCCTTCGCGTTGGCGCCGAAGAAGAGCTCCTCGATGGCGACGGCATCGGGCTGCATGTGCTCCACCGCTTGGCGCACGGCGCGCGCGATCTGCATGAGCCGGTGCGCCGGGGTGTCACGCGGGCTCGTGGTGAGGCAGTCGTACCAGACCGGCGTCAGGCGGTTTCCCAGCCGGTCGACCACGCCGAATCCCGTCGAGGCGGTCCCCGGGTCGATGCCGAGGATGCGGACGGGTGCAGGAAGGACGCTCACGAACGCATGTTCGACGACGGGGCGGACGTCCCTGCTTGCCTGCCCTGCCTGCCTGCTGGTCACCGCCGCCGGTAGCATCGGCGCGTGCCGCGTCGCTCCCTGCTCATCCTCGCCGTCTTCACGACCAGCTGTGTCATCGGCCCGGCCCTCGACCAGATCCACGTGGTCGGCGGTGCACTCTCGTACGCCCACCCGTGGCTGCTCGGGCAGGCCTGGTGGGTCGCACCGCAGTTCGGGGTCGCCTTCGCGCTGCTCATCGGGACGTCGCTCCAGCTCCAGCAGCGCCTCGCCACCACGGCCCCGGAGCCTGTCGCCGCTCCCCGCCTGCTGGTGCAGGCGACGTTGTTCGTCACCGCCTACCTGGTCACGGGCACCCTGCACGAACGTCCCTGGCTCGTCGCGGCCATGCTCGCGGCTGGCCTCGCCCTGCGGATCGCAGGCGCGCGGTCGGACCGGGCGTCGACCGTCACCATGGCGCTGCTCGCGGTGGCCGGGACCTGCTACGAGGCGGTCGTCTCGTCGATCCCCGGGACCTTCTCCTACACGGACGTCACGTGGGATGCGCCCGTGCCCGTCTGGCTCCCGCTGCTGTACGCCCACGGCGCACCGCTGCTGCGGAGCCTGACGGTGAACGCCGAGGCCCGTGCCACCTAGGGGATGCGCAGGCCGTAGGACGAGCTGATCGCGGTCAGGAGACCGTCGAGGCGCCCCGCCGCCAGGTCGCCGAACGGGTCGCGGGTGTACCTGAGGAGCTCGCCGAACGGCAGGTCGAAGGCGGCGCGCATCGCGAGCACGCGGCGGTGCTCGTCGTCCAGTTCCTGACCGAACACCCGACGAGCGTCGAGGAGCCGACGGGCCCGGGTGACCCGTCCCGGTACCCAGCGAACGAGGACCACGAGCGCCGGGAGACCGCCCACGACCCAGCCGAGCAGCAGCGCGAGGTCCGCGACCGCCTCGCGTCCCCTGCGGCCCGCCTCGACGACCGGCGTGCCGGTCCGCGCTCCGGCGCGCGTGAGGGCGCGGTCGAGGTCGTCTCCCACGACCGGGGCCGAATCGACTCGATTGCCGGCGTCGCGGAAGCCATCCTGCACCTGGGTCCCGGCGCGTTGGACGCCTCGGCCGAGCACGTCGAGCTCGAGCACGGCGCCGTGCACGGCGCGCCCGGCGAGCAGGCACGCCACCAGCACGGCGATGATCAGCAGGTCGGCTGCGAGGGCCCGTCGTCGGGCCGCGGGGAGGTCCGGGTAGATGCGCATGCGTGGAGCTACCCGGTGGTCGGGCCGTCAGCCCTGCGCCGTCGCTTCGGCAGCCGCCGGCGCGTCCTCCGCTTCGTCGCGCAGGCGGATCGTGCGCGCACCCGACCGCGGCAGGAGCAGCGCCGTGGCGACCACCCCGGCGAGGCCCATCCATGCGAAGGTCTCGCGTGTCCCGATCGCGTCGGCGACTGGACCGACGGCCGCGAAGCCGATCGGCGCCGCGGCGGACGAGAGCAGCCAGTCGAAGCTGGTCACGCGGCCCAGCAGGTGTTGTGGCACCTGCTGCTGCATGACGACGGCCTGCGCCACCCACGACGCCGTCATGATCCCGAACGTCACGAAGGCGACGGCCGATGCGAGCACGAGCCCGTCCGCGAGCGCGTAGACCGCCATGAGCGCGCAGCCGGCGATCCAGCAGGCGTACATGAAGGCGAGTGGTCGCGACGGCAGGCCGCGCTGGCCGACGAGGACCGACGCGAGCATGGAGCCCAGCCCGCCACACGCGAGGATCACGCCGAGCCCGCCCGCACCGTGCCCCAGCTCGTGCTTGGCGAGGTACGGCACGAGCACCTC
>JAOPYU010000204.1 GCA_025964455.1 Thermoleophilia bacterium
CGCCGCAGCGTGGCATCGCGCCCACGGCGCACATGCAGCTGCGTGGTCACGATGTGCAGCTCGCCGAGCTGCTCCTCCGTCACCCAGCCGCTGCGGCCGTTGGGGCGGCCGGGGATCCGGACCTGCAGCCAGGTAGTGCCATCGCCGTCGACGAGGCTGCGCAGCACGAGGTAGACCTCGGAGAAACCGTCCTCGGTCATGAAGCGCAGCTTGGCGAGCTGGGTCGAATCGGTGTTGGGGAGCTGTCGGATCGGGGTCTCGAACCGTGCGCCGGCCCACCGCGAGAGGGCGCGTTCGTCCGACAGCCGCTCGTTGCCGAGCGGGCCGCGCGCCAGGGCGGGGCGCAGCGGCAGAGTCGCGGCAGCGGTCGCCGCAGCATCGGCAGCACGGGCCTGCGCAGGCGCGAGCGCGCACGTGAGGCTCGCAAGCGCGAGCGTCAGGAGGGCGGCGAGACGAAGTGGCGGGGCGGGGAGGGCCGGCATCGAAGGCGGGACCCTACCGGTGCTCGCGGACGGGTGATGACCGGACGGGCGGATGGCCGGCGGCGCTGCTAAGCTGGCCAATGCCCCCGGTGCGCCTCCAGCCGCGCGATCGGGACGTGATGCTGAGGAGGATGCTGGTATGAGCAAGACCCTGATCGTGGCCGAGAAGCCGAGCGTTGGGCGTGACCTGGCAGATGCCCTGCCCGGCAAGTTCGAGAAGAAGGAAGGCTTCTTCGAGAGCGACGACCACGTGATCACCTGGGCGGTCGGCCACCTGGTCGAGCTCGCCGAGCCCGAGGACTATGACCCCGCCCTCAAGAAGTGGCGCGTCAAGGACCTGCCGATCATCCCGGGCAAGAACGGCACCGAGAACTTCAAGCTCCGCGCGCGCTCCGGTGATTCGGAGAAGCAGCTCAAGGTAATCCACCGCCTGGCCCGTCGCGACGACGTCGAGAAGATCGTCAACGCATGCGACGCAGGGCGCGAGGGCGAGCTGATCTTCGCCTACACGATGGACCTGTCGGGCGTGGACAAGCCGACCGACCGGCTCTGGATCTCGTCGATGACCAAGAAGGCCATCAAGGACGGGTTCGAGCAGCTCAAGCCCGGCGCCGAGATGAAGCCGCTCGAGGATTCCGCTCGGTCGCGCTCCGAGGCGGACTGGCTCGTCGGCATGAATGCCACGCGCGCCGCCACGATCCGCGGACGCTCCGCGTTCGGCGGCGTCGTCTCGATCGGTCGCGTGCAGACGCCGACGCTCGGCATCCTCGCCGCTCGTGAGCAGCTGATCGCCGACTTCGTCCCCGAGACCTACTACCTGATCCAGGCCGCGTTCGACACCGTCGATCCCGCCGGCCGGACCTACGCCGGCATGTGGTTCGACCACAGCAAGCCCAAGGGCGACACGCGCTCCACGTGGGCGGGCACCAAGGAAGAAGCCGAGGCGCGCGCCGCCAAGGTGCGTGGCGCGCGTGGACGCGTCGCCTCGCTCGAGATCAAGAAGCGCACGTCGCGACCGGGCCTGCTGTACGACCTCACGTCGCTGCAGCGCGAGGCCAACTCGCGCATGGGATACTCCGCCAAGCGGACGCTCGGAATCGCGCAGTCACTGTACGAGCGCCACAAGGTGCTCACCTATCCGCGTACCAACAGCCGCTACCTGACCACCGACATGGTGCCGGAGCTGCAGTCGCGCGCCGCCAACTTCGAGGCGCTCGCGCCGTACGCCGAGGGCGCGACCTACGTCAAGAACCTGCGCGAGCTGCCGCTCGAGCGGATCGTCAACGACGACAAGGTCGACGACCATCACGCCATCATCCCGACCGAGCAGGTTGCTGACCTCTCGGCGCTCGACGATGCCGAGCGACGCATCTACGACATGGTCGTGAAGCGCTTCCTGTCGGTGTTCCACCCGGTGGCGCGCCACGAGGACACGGTCGTCATCACCGAGGTGGAGGGCGAGCACTTCAGGACCAAGGGCAGCGTGCTCGTGGATCCGGGCTGGCGCGCCGTGTACGGCGAGACCACCGATGTCGTCGCCCCGGCCGAGGAGGCTGGCGACGACGCCGCACCCAAGGTCGAGAGCGACGAGGACGAGAAGGCGCAGCTGCCGAAGCTGTCGGAGGGCGAGTCGGTCGATGCGCGCCTCGACGACGAGCAGCCGCAGGAGAAGCAGACCAAGCCGCCGGCGCGCTACACCGAAGGCACGCTGCTGAGCGCAATGGAGACCGCGGGGAAGCTCGTCGACGACGAGACCGCGCGCGAGATGATGAAGGACCGCGGGCTCGGCACGCCGGCCACGCGGGCCTCGATCATCGAACTGCTCATCGGGCGCCAGTACATCCAGCGCGAGGGCCGTGCCCTGCGCGTGACGGGCAAGGGCATGAAGCTCATCGAGATCCTCGAGGGCCACCCGCTCATCTCGCCGGACATGACGGGCAACTGGGAGAAGCAGCTGCGCGACATCGAGCACGGCGAGCTGGACGCGGCGACCTTCATGAAGGGCATCGTCGACTTCACCGAGCAGACCGTCGTGCAGATCACGGAGATCGAGAAGGAGAAGCTCCAGATGGCGCGGGCCGAGCTCGGGCCGTGCCCGCGTTGCCTGGCCGCCGGGACCGTCAACGACGAGGGTGAGCCGAACATCATCCGCGAGAACGCGCGGGCCTACGGCTGCACGAGCTGGAAGAGCCGCGAGGAGGCCGGGTGCGGCTTCGTGATCTGGCGCTCGATCGCCGGTCGCCAGCTGATGCCGGACGAGGCGAAGGAGCTCATCGAGCAGCGCCACACCACCAACGAGCTGCAGGGCTTCCGCTCGCGGGCGGGCAAGCCGTTCCGCGCGCGCCTCAAGCTCGACGCCGACGACAAGGTCGTGTTCGACTTCCCCGAGCTGCCCGAGGGCCAGAAGCGCTGGCAGCGCAAGGACGAGGGTTCCGACGGCGCCGAGGCCCCGGCAGCCGAGGGCGCGACCACCGATGCGGTCGCCAAGAAGCCAGCTGCCAAGAAGAAGGCTCCCGCCAAGAAGAAGGCGCCTGCCAAGGCGAAGGCCAAGGCCGCCGCACCCGCCGGCGACGACGCCTGACCCGAGCCGGCACAGCACGCACAGACCTATGAGGGGCGTGGCGCACGAGCGCCA
>JAOPYU010000207.1 GCA_025964455.1 Thermoleophilia bacterium
GGGTCGCCTGGCATGGCGTTGCCCTACCCCGTGCCGATCTTCAGGAACGTGAACCCGGCTGCGCGGATGGCGAATGTCGGGTATGAATCCGACCATGACCGACACCGCCGCCAGCATGCCCACCGTCGAGACCACGCCCGTCGGGGATTCCAACGACCCCGGCAAGCCCACCCCGCCGCGCCGCAATCGCGGGCGCGCCCTCATGATCGGCCTCCTCGTGGCCGCCATCGGCTTTGCGGGCGGCATCGCAGGCACCTTCGCTGCCGACGAGCTGCGTGACGAGCCGAACGGGTCCTCGCAGGCGACCGTTTCCCCCACCGGCGCGATCCAGCCCTCCAACGACGAGGAGGCCGAGACGAAGCCGGCGAGTGACCAGGACGACAACGATTCCCTGACGCCGCGCGCGATCTACCGCAACGTCTCCCCGGCGGTCGTGCACATCGATGCGCGTTCGACCAAGGTCTCCGCCGGGTTCCTCGGCATCCCGCAGGAGCAGGAGTCGACCGGCACGGGCAGCGGATTCGTGATCGACACCAAGGGCCACATCGTCACCAACGCCCACGTGATCGAGGACGCCCAGGACCTGAGCGTCTCGTTCGGCCAGGACGGTGCGAAGGTGAAGGCGAAGCTGGTCGGCGAGGACCGCTCCTCCGACATCGCGGTGATCAAGATCGATCCCGACGCCGACGTGCTCGAGGGCACGGAATTGACGGTCGCGAAGTTCGGCGATTCCACCAAGCTGCAGGTCGGCGACCCGGTGATCGCCATCGGCAACCCCTTCAGCCTCGACCGGACGCTCACGACCGGCGTGGTGAGTGCGCTGCAGCGCGAGATCCCGTCGCTCAACGACTTCCAGATCAGCGACGTGATCCAGACCGACGCAGCCGTCAATCCGGGCAACTCCGGTGGGCCGCTGCTCGATGCCCGCGGTCGAGTGATCGGCGTCAACAGCCAGATCCAGACCAAGAGTGGCGGCTTCGACGGCATCGCCTTCGCCGTGCCGAGCGAGCGCGTGCAGAGCGTCGTGGAGCAACTCATCAAGGACGGCAAGGTCGAGTACGCGTGGCTCGGGCTCGCCGGTGGCCAGATCACCCCGGAGCTCGTGAAGCAGTACGACCTCGACGTCGACCAGGGCGTGCTCGTCGGCCAGGTGACCCCGGGCTCGCCCGCTGACAAGGCAGGCATCAAGGGCGGGCGCGAGGTGCGCGACCTGTCGAGCGGCGAGAGCCGGACCGAGGGCGGCGACATCATCACGTCGTTCGACGGCACCAAGCTGACGTCGATGCACGAGCTGGCGGCGCTCGTCGACAGCCACAAGCCGGGCGACGAGGTGGAGGTCGAGTACCTCCATGACGGCAAGGAGAAGTCCACCAAGATCAAGCTCGGCTCGCGTGAGAACGCCGCCGCGAACGCGCGCTCAGACGACGACGAGTAGCCGCGGCTGCGCGAACCAGGGGGCGGCCGCCGCCGTGGCCACCCTCGGCCGCCGACGCGCGATCGGCATCCCGCCCGTGCCCCGATCCGGGGATAGGGCGGTGATGACTTCGATCCGGACCATCGGGAGCGGCGCCACCTCCGGCGTCGCCGACCAGCCCCACGCGGCGCGCCGTCGCCGGGCGCCGTCGTCTGCTGGCGCACACGCCGTACCCCATAATTCGCATGCGGGTCCGCTCGCCAAGATGCGCATCACGTGGCGCGATGGCTCGACGATGGGTGCCTACGGGCAGCCCGTGATCCGCCCGCTGTCGGAGGGGCCCAAGGAATCGCGCGTCCAGGCGCTCGAGGCAGCGACCCACCTGCGGATGATCGACTCCAAGATCCGCGAGCGCTGGAACCGCGCGGGCTGGGACGACCGTGGCGGCGACCTCACGGTGGTCGTCAACCAGAAGGGCATGGGCGGCAACGCGTACTTCGCGACCACCCCCAACGGGCGCGGCGAGATGGGCATCGGTGTCAGCGATGCACGCATCGGATTCCGCCAGAGCCCCGCGTACTCGCCATCGATCCTGTTCCACGAGTACGTGCACGGGATCGTCGACACCGAGCTGCGCAACGTCGGCCCCAAGGTCGAGCCGTACCTCGGCCAGCGCGAGCATCGCGCCATCAACGAGTCGATCGCCGACGTGCTCTCGACCGGCCTGCTCGACACCAACTGGCGCAACGGCCAGGAGATCCGCGACGGCAAGCCGCTCCGCGACCTCGCCAATCCGTCGGTCCCGACATGGAATGCATCGGTGCGCGCCGACACGGGCCTCGAGGAGCACACGCTCTCGGGCATCGTCAGCCGCGCGGCCGTGGTCGCCGCCGAATCCGCGGGCACGCTCCCGGTGGTCGACGCCTGGTACGCGGCGATCGACGTGCACTACGCCCGCGAGCTGAAATCCGTCGAACGCGCCGGCGCCGGGCGCGCCCTGGGTGCATGGGTGCGTGCCACGATGCGCGGCGCTGAGCAGGTCGGCGGCGCCGGCAGCGCGCTCGTCGAATCGACCCGCGCCGGGTGGGAGGCGGTCGGCCTCGGTCGCTATGCGAGCGATGCCCAGCTAGCGGCGACCGCGACGCGCCGCGCGCCCAAGGCGCCCGGGCGACGTACGGATGAATCCTCACGCTAAGTCGCGGGTTCCTGCGCGAGCTTGCTCGATTCTCTAGGCACGATCGCAGTGATGGCAGGGGTGGATCCGGCGAACGGGAAGTCACCGCCCGTTCATCAACATCCATCACTCATCACAAGGGGGATCTCCATGACCACCTCGGTCAACCGGACGCCCAGCGTCAGGACCGGCGGCGTCGCCGTCGGTCGCGGTATCAACTGGGGCGCGATCCTGCTGGCGGTCATCGTCGGCTTCGGCATCACGCTCCTGCTCGTCACGGTCGGCGCTGCTGCCGGCGCGATGGCGGAGGACGGCGACGTCGCCGACGGCGACTCGGGCAAGATCGCGGCTGCGCTCGGCATCTGGACCGTGCTGGCCGCGCTCGGTGGCACGTTCGTCGGCAGCTACGTCGGCGGTCGCTACACGCACTGGGCCAGCCGTGGCTCGGCCATCTACCACGCCCTCGGCGCGTGGGGCCTGTCGGTCC
>JAOPYU010000314.1 GCA_025964455.1 Thermoleophilia bacterium
TACTCGGACCTCTCCCCGGGTCGCGAGGCGCGTGCGCAGGCAGGCGACGGCGATCCCCGACGCAAGGCAGCGCACCCACATGTCCAACTCCCCGTTCGCCTCCATCGAAGCCGCCATCGAGGACTACCGCGCCGGCAAGATGGTCGTCATCGTCGATGACGAGGACCGCGAGAACGAGGGCGACGTCTGCGTCGCCGCCGAGCACGTGACCGCCGAGCAGGTCACGTTCATGGCGATCGAGGCCCGCGGCCTGATCTGCCTGACGCTCAGCCCCGATCGCATCGAGCAGCTCGAGCTGCCGCTGCAGAACGCCAGCAACAAGGCCGGGTTCGAGACCGCCTTCACCGTCACGATCGAGGCCGCCGAAGGCGTCACGACGGGCATCAGCGCGGAGGATCGCGCCCACACCATCCGCGTCGCCGCCAAGGCCGACGCCAAGCAGAGCGACCTGGACCGCCCCGGCCACGTGTTCCCGCTGCGCGCCAAGAAGCACGGCGTGCTCGAGCGCACCGGCCAGACCGAGGCATCGGTCGACATGGCGATGCTCGCCGGCCTCGAGCCCGCCTCCGTGATCTGTGAGGTCATGAACGACGACGGCACGATGGCCCGGGTCCCGGACCTCGTCGAGTTCTGCGCGAAGCACGACCTCAAGATGATCATGATCAAGGACCTGGTCGAGTACCGCCGCCGGACCGAGACGCACGTCGAGCGCACGTCGGTGGCCAAGCTGCCGACCCGCCACGGCGACTTCGAGGTGTACGGCTACCGCGGCACGGTCGACGGTCTCGAGCAGATCGCGCTCGTCAAGGGCGACGTCAACGGAGCATCCGACGTGCTCGTCCGCGTGCACTCCTCGTGCGCGACCGGCGACGTGTTCGGCTCGCTGCGCTGCGATTGCGGCCAGCAGCTCGAAGGCGCGCTCCAGCAGATCGAGGCGGCCGGACAGGGCGTGCTCGTCTACCTCGCGCAGGAGGGTCGCGGCATCGGCCTGGTCGAGAAGCTGCGTGCCTACGAGCTCCAGCAGAACGGCCACGACACGGTCGACGCGAACACCGAGCTCGGCCACAGCGCCGACGCCCGCGAGTTCCACGCCGCCGCGCACATCCTGCGCGACCTCGGCGTGAAGAGCGTCAAGCTGCTCACGAACAACCCGCGCAAGGTCGCCGAGCTCGAGCTCTACGGCGTGCCGGTCACCGAGCGCCTCGCGCACGAGGTCGCCTCGAGCGACGACAACCGCTCCTACCTGCGCACCAAGCGCGATCGCCTGGGCCACATCCTCGAGGATGCAGCCCTGAGCGGCGCGACGGTCAAGGAGCCCTCGCTTGCTCGCTGACCAGCGAGCGAGCGACGTCCGCAGGCGGGGCCGGTAGTGCCCGCCGACGGCCAGGACTTCGCGCCGGCAGGCGCCGATGCGTTCCGTCACGGGGGCGTGGTCGCCGAGGCCGGACCCAGCAGCGCTTCGGGAGCCCGCTGGGCGATCGTCGTCGCGCGCTTCAACGGTGCCATCACCGACGCGCTGTTCCAGGGTGCGGTCGACGCCATCCTGGAGGCCGGCGCGACACCCGAGCACATCCACGCCGTGACCGTGCCCGGCGCCGTGGAGCTGCCGCTCGCAGCCCGCACGCTCGCCGACACCCGCCACTACGCGGGGATCGTCGTGCTCGGCTGCGTCATCCGCGGCGAGACCGCCCACTTCGACTACGTCTGCCAGTTCGCGGCCGACGGAGTCCTGCGCGTGCAGCTCGACACGGGGACCCCCGTGGGCTTCGGCCTCATCACGTGTGACACGCTCGCGCAGGCGCAGTCGCGCGCCGAGCTGACCCCCGGCGGGCACAACGTCGGCGCTGACGCCGCGCGCGCCGCGCTCGAGGTTGCCGGACTCGCCCGCATCACGCGCTCGAGCTGACGTCCTGCGTGGCCCTGCCCCGCATCGGGTAGCTGCCTGAGCAGATGAACTCGCCCTTCGATACGTGGCTCTCGGTCAACCTCGGGGCGATCGCCCTCGCCATCGTCTGGGCAGCGGTGTGGTGCGTGCCCGCGTTGGTGCGACGCCGCAACGACATCGCCGACGTCGCGTGGGGCCTGTTCCCGCCGTTCCTCGCGCTCGTGCTCGGCGGCGCCACGGTCGCGCCTGACTGGGAGCACCTGCCGCGCGCGGCACTCGTGCTCGTGCTCGTCATCGCCTGGGGCGTGCGGCTCGCGCTCCACATCGGGCGACGCGTCGCGTCCCACGACGAGGAGGACAAGCGCTATGCCGCGTTCCGTACGCGCTTCGGCCGCCACTGGGTCGCCAAGTCGATCGGCGTGATCTTCGTGCCACAGGCGCTGCTCGGCGTGGTCATCACGCAGCCCGTGCTGATCGCCGTGACCGTGCATCGCGGAGATTCCCGGCTCTGCTGGCTCGACGCCATCGCCACCGTGCTCGTGCTCGGGGGCACGCTGCTCGAGGCGATCGCCGACCGCCAGCTGCGCCGATTCCTTGCGCGCCGCGCAGCGGGCACCGAACAACGCCGCTACCTGACCAGCGGCGTGTGGAGCTGGAGCCGACACCCCAACTACGCCGGCGACGCGATCACGTGGTTCGGTTTCGGCCTGTTCGGCATCGCCGGAGCGTGCGATGCAGGCGAGCCGTGGCTCAGCATCCCGGCCGTGCTCGGCCCGGTGGTGATGGCGTACTTCCTGCGCTTCGGATCGGGCGTGCCGATGACCGAGCGCGGTCGCGCAGGGCACCCGGAGTGGGACGCCTACGTCGAGCGCACGAGCCCGTTCTTCCCGCGGCCGCCGCGTCGCCGCGACTGACCACGCAGGCCCGTGGATACACGAAAGGCCGCGACGTGCGCGGCCTGACGGTCATGGCATTGGTCGAGCAGGGAGGGGACTACGCCTTGGCGACGCGGTCGCTCTTCAGGCATCGCGTGCACACATATGCGCGCATTGCCCGGCCCTTTTCGACGATGCGCACGCGCTGCAGGTTCGCATCGAACCGGCGCTTCGTGGCGCGCATGGAGTGGCTCCGATTCTGACCGAATCCGGGGCCCTTGCCGCAGGTATGACAGATCTTCGACATAGCCGGGGAAGTGTAGCAGGACACCGGGGTCGTGTGGGGAACTTCTCCCTGAGGGACATGCGGGGGCGGAGCGAGCGTGGGCATCGGACATGACGTGGGGACGATCGCGATCGTCACCGATGCGACCGCGGACGTGCCGCCGATCGAACGCGACTCGCGCACGGGTGTCCCGTGGATCGTGCTGCCGGAGCTGTGGCGGACCGCGCGCGACCTGGAGCTCTCCGACGATGGCTCCGCCTCGCCCGAACTTGCTGGCCTCGTGCTCGATTCGGCGCGGGCGCCCGAGCCCATCGAACCCGGGTGGGATTCCTTCGTCGAGACATACGCGCACCTGCGCGAGATCGACCGTGTCTTCTCGATCCACTCGCCCTCGGCAGCGTCGTGGGCGGTCGAACGCGCGCGTGAGGCGGCCGGCGCGTACCCGAACGTCCGGGTGATCGAGGCGACCGTCACCGGCATCGGGCTCGGCCTGCTCGCGACTCGCGCGCGCGACATCGCTGCCGATGGCGCCGGCCCCGATCACGTGGAGCGCTGGCTGCGCGTCCACCGAGACGCCGTGAAGATGCTCGTCGTCCCGGACCGGTTCGACCCCACGACCACGCAGCGCGGGCTGTCGGCGCGGCTGCTCGCCGGCACGCCGATGCTCCAGGCCGGCGCGAGCGGCGGGATGATGGACCGCTCGCGTCGCTTGCGCTCGCGCCGCGCGACGGTCGCCGCTATCGAGCGTTACTTCACCGAACACACGCAGGGGGAGGGCGAGCTGCACCTCGCGCTCGGTCATGGCGACGCCGCCGGGGCGATCGACCCCTTCCTCGACCTGTTGGAGCGTATCCAGCCTGGCGCGGAGGTCGAGCTCGTGGGACGCGTCGGCCCACGTCTCATCCAGCAGCTCGGTGCTCGCTGCGTCGCCGCCGCGTGGCTGCGCGAGCGCGCCGTCGAGGACTGACACAGGCGCGCGCAGCTATCATCTGCTCCATGGACGAACGATCCCATCTCGCCGCGAAGCTGCGCTCGATCCTGCTGCTGGGCGCCCTGCTGCTGACGCCGCTCGCGATCGTCGCCCCCGCCGCGAACGCTGCCGGGCGTGCCTGGCCGGGCACGCGCATCACCTACTACGACGCGTCGCTCGACAAGGTCGCCGTGGCGCGGGCGGTCGCCGCGTGGAACTCGAGCGGCATCCGCACCAGGTTCGTGCGCACGTATCGCCGGGGCAGCGCGCAGCTGGTCATCCGCAACTCGCGCAGCACCCCGGGCGGGTGCGGCACCGGCCGCGCGACCCTCGGCTACAGCCCGCACTTCCAGGCATTCCTCGACATCACCAGCACGCGCTTCCCCACCGACCAGGGCTGCTCGGTGTACGGGCAGACGCTCGTGGTGACACACGAACTCGGACACGTGCTCGGGTTCGAGCACGACGATGGCCGCTGCTCGATCATGAACTCCAGCCACGTCGACGGTGTCGCGCCGTACCGCTGCTACTACGCGGGCGTGACTCCCGCCACGTACGACCTGCGCACCGCGACGTGGCGTTGCCGCCTCCTCGAGCCGATCGACGTGCGGCGCGCCGTCGCCAGGTATCGCGGGGCGTACCGGCCCGTTCGGTTCGACCCCTGGTGCGACCTGTACACCAAGGTCGCCGCGCCGGCCGTGACCAGCACCTGGAACGCCAGCCTGCGGGCCATCGAACTGCACGTGACGCGGCCCGCCGCGAGGCCGATCGCCGGGTTCCTCAAGGAGCAGGCGACGTTCCGAGGGGGCGTCGAGGTGCGCCGCGCCGCGCCCGGCGCCTGCCACGCGACGCTGGCCTCCGCGCCCGAAGGCGACACCGAGAGCAACACCAACTTCCAGTGGGGGACCGACGTCGATCCGGGCGAGGAGCAGACCTTCGACTTCCAGGACGTCACGCCGGGCTCGAGCTACTGCTACTCGGTCTGGGCGCGCGACACGCTCGACAAGCTTGGTGCAGGGCCGACGACGATCACGGTCACCGTGCCACCGGACGAGTTCGCGCCGCCGGCCGTGCGCCATCGATCGCGCCGCTCGGTCGAGCCGTCGGCGACGGTCGAGCCACGCACGCCTGCGATCCCGGTCGCGTTCGACGTCGGCTGAGCATCGTGCACCACCGCCTTCACATCCCTGCCGTCGTCCGCCGATCCGCGATGGTCGCCGGCGTGTTGCTCCTTGCACTGACTGCGGTCGTGCCGGCTGCGCAGGCCGCGTCGATGGGTCCGAAGTGGCCAGGCCGCACGATCACCTACTTCGATGCCACGCTCGACAAGCCCGCCGTTGCGCGCGCCGTGGCCGCGTGGAACACGAGCGGCATGAACATGCGCTTCGTGCGCAGCACGAACCGCACCAGGGCGCAGCTGCTCATCCGCAATTCCACCAACGTGCCCAGGGGCTGCGGGTCCGGGCTCGCGACCGTCGGGTATCCCGGTCGCGGCCGCCAGGCGATGCTCAACATCCTGCACGGCCCGGCGACGCTCCAGAAGTGCGCGTGGCCGGGGCAGACGCTCACGCTCGCCCACGAACTCGGGCACGTGCTCGGCCTCACGCACGAGACCCGCGTGTGCTCGATCATGAATCCGAACAGCACCGGCGGCGTGGCGATGAACGGCTGCTATGGCGCAAACGACCAGCGCACCGCCCTCACGCGTGCCGGCGACTGGCGCTGCCGGATCCTCGAGCAGGTCGACGTCACGCGCATGGTCGCGCGCTACGGCGGAGTCGCCAAGCCGGTCCGCGCGGATCCGTGGTGCATGCTCTACACGCCGGTCGCCGCGCCGGCGATCTCCGCGGCCTGGGACGCCGAGCAGGGCCACCTGGTCCTGCGCATCACGAGACCGGTCGAGCCGCCGCTGGTGCCGTTCCTGCAGTCCATCGCGGGTCAGGGTTCGACGTACGAGCTGCAGCGCGCGGCAGGGACCACATGCATCGCTGCGCCGACCGACTACGCGCTCGACCCGTCCTCGCTCGTCTTCCGCGGCTGGCGCTCCGATGTCGCGCCCGGCACCGAGCAGGTCGTCGACGTGGAGGCGCTGGCGCCGGGCGACTACTGCTTCAGCGTCTGGGCGCGCAACGGCCTCGGCAAGCCGGGCCTGACCTACGGCTCGGTCGTGGCTACTGTGCCTGTCGCGCCGGTCGAGTAGCCCGCGCGCCCGCGAGCCGATACGCTCCAGCGAATGCGAATCGTTGCTGGGACATACAAGGGACGTCGGCTTGCCGCTCCGCGTGGGCGCGACGTTCGGCCGACCGCCGATCGGGTGCGTGAGGCCCTGTTCTCGATCCTCGGGGACCTGCATGGCCTCGAGGTGCTCGACCTGTTCGCCGGCACCGGTGCGATGGGTCTCGAGGCACTGAGTCGCGGCGCCGCGCGTGCCACCTTCGTGGAGATCGATCGCCAGGCGCACGAGATCGTGCGACGCAACGTCGACGCGACGCTGACCGACGGCACTGCGGCAGCCGAGGTCATCAAGGGCGAGGCGACCCGGACGGTCCGCTCGCTCGCGCTCGCCGAGCGCCGGTTCGACCTCGTGTTCTTCGATCCGCCCTACGACCGCACCGCGGAGCTCGTGGATGAGACCCGGCGATCGCTGCCGACGGTCTGTGGACCCGACGCGCGCGTCGTGATCGAACTCGCCGTGCGCCATCGCGAGGTCATCGCCGAAGCAGCCGCCGGATGGGGCGCGAGCCTCGAGCTCGAGCGCTCCTACGGCGACACCGTGGTCGGGATCCTGCGCCTCGACGGGCGGCCGATGGAAGATCCCGGCGCCGACGTCGACGCCGAAGACGGCGACCTCGGCGACTGACGCCCGGGTGGGCGGGCACGCGCACTCGGTTGGTCTCGGGCTGACTGGATCGACCTGAGTGGTCCCGAGAGTGACTGAGATCGGTTCAGTCGGTGGGGGGCGGGGCGGGGCGGGGCGGGTGCGGTCCGGTCAGGTGTCAGGCTCAGGCGCGCTCGAGCGGGAATGCGGTGATGCACGCGGCGCGTACCTCGTCGGACGCCGCGGCCGTCGGCGCCACAAGCCATGCGATCGTGATCGATTCCACGAAGCCGACCCAGCCGCGCAGCGCGAGCTGTTCTCGGTCGTCGATCTCGCGCCCGAGCCCGAAGGCGAGCAGCTGGACGAACGTGTCGTGCAGCTCGTCGACGATCGAGACCACCTGCGCATCCACGCCGACCCCGCCCCGCACTGCCGAGACGAACGTGCGGGGATGCGCCTGTGCGAAGACGAGCCAGCCGTCGAGCGCCCGCTCCATCCGCAGTGCGGGATCGATGTCGAGGGTGGTGATCGCGAGCACGGCCTCGAGCAGCTCCGCCGCTCCGGCGCGCACGACGTCCACATAGAGCCCGTGCTTGCCCTCGAAGTAGTGGTAGAGCAGACCCTTGGAGACGCCCGCAGCGGCGCACAGGTCGTCGATCGACACGTCGTCGTAGCTGCGCGCCTCGAACAGCTCGCGAGCGTGCTCGAGCAGGTGCGCGCGACGCGCCGCAGTGTCCATGCGTGTTCGTCGCGGTGGGAGGGCGGACTGCTCGCTCATCGAGCGCAGCGTCTCACGCACGAGCGCGAGCGCGCGAGTCGCCGGCGTCGATGCCGCGCCCACCGAGGCGCGCGATGCGGTGCATGCGCGCGGGGATGGTGAATCGATCGAGGACGAGCGCCGCCCGCAGCGCCATCAACGAGGCAAGGGCAGCCGCCGCAAGCACCAGGTACGCCGCGATCGGCAGCCAGGTCGGCTGGTCGGCGGTCGGGACCGGCTCCTCCGAGGTGGTGACGCCGCGCCCGGTGGTCAGCTCGACGTAC
Organism: Thermoleophilia bacterium; assembly: GCA_025964455.1. The sequence continues at coordinate 7,876 of JAOPYU010000314.1, forward strand.
TGCTCGGCGTACAGGCTCTTGGGCGCGCGCAGGCGGACGTGCTGCAGGTCGCTGCCATGGGCGATGCGCAGCGAGGCGTGCCAGGAGCCGTCGACGCGCACCCCGCGGGCTTCGTAGGCGTCGGGTGCCACGCGGGTGAGGGGGGAGAGGATGCGCCCGCCGCCATGGGTGCTGGTGACGTTCGCCCACGTTGCGCCGGCCACGTCGGCGTCCGCAATCGCGAAGGCGAGCGTCACGGTCTTGCCGCGCTCGCGCACGGAGGTCAGGTCGTAGCCGATCGGATCGGCATCGTGCATCGCGATCGGCGCGGCGAGCACGGCCGCCACGACGACGATGGCGCCGACGAACTTCCACGACCACGCCGAGGTCGAGCCGAGCCGGTCGATCTGCTCATCGCCGACGTTGGCCCCGAGCGTCACGCCGACCAGCGCCCCGACCACCGACACGGCGATCGCGCCGAGCCACAGGGTCGCGGAGCCGTCGAGGTTCCAGCCGTGGTCGTTGCCGCTGAACTGCGCCCACGCGCCCTGGGCGAACACGCCGACGACGCCGGCGAGCACGCCCGCCGTCACGGCTCGTCGCGCGAGCGAGCGGACGGGAGCGATCCATGCGAGCTCGACGACCATCGCGGATGCCAGCAGCATCGAGGAGCTGATCGCCTCGTAGCCGAACGCCTGCAGCCACCCGTTCACGACGACCGCGGTCAGCGCCATCCAGCCGAGCGTGGCGAACACCGCGCCGCCGCGTCCCAGTGCCATGCGCGCCGCCACGAGCCCGACGCTCGCGGCGACGGCGCTCAGGATCGGCTGGAGCACGAGTGGGAACTGCGGCACCTGGAAGGCGTACTCGAGCTGGAAGCTCGTGAGGGTGGCGAGCAGGAACGACGCGCCGATCGTGCCGACGACGCGACCGCCGAATGAGCGCGCCGGCGGCCACGCGGCGAGCACGAGCATCCACGTGCCGATCGACGAGCCGATCCCGCCCAGCAACATGAGCAGGTGGGTCGGGCCCCAGAGCGTGACGTCGATGCCGAACAGGCCGTGCCACGCAGCGTCGAGCGGGAAGCCGAACAGCGACGTGCCGGCGCCGATGGCCAGGACCACGCCGCCGCGTCGCGCCATCAACGGCACGCCGACCGGCCGCGAGACGATCGCCAGCAGCCCGGCGACGGCCCACGCACCGAGCCCGGCGAGGATCATCAGGTGCTGGGGCGAGAGGACCGATTCGCGCACACCCTCGATGTGCTGGGCGATGTCCCAGGGCAGGCCGATCATCCCGAGCACCGCGCCGAGCAGCGCGAGCGACGCAGCCGGGCGCAGTCCTCGATCAGGCGATGCGGGCGCACCACCAGTCATATGCGTGCTGGTGAGCGGGGCGGTCATGGTCGAGCCGGTCATCGGATCCTCCTATTGAATCTCGTTCAATAGCGTAGCAGGATCGCCTGACGGTCGACGCACGACGCCCCGCCGGATGTGTGCGCCCCCCGCGCGCGAGGGCATAGGCCCGCCATGACGGACCGCATCGCCATCTGCCCAGGGACCTTCGACCCGCCGACACTCGGTCACATCGACGTGATCCGGCGCGCGGCACGCATGTTCGAGCAGGTCGTGGTCTGCGTCGTGCGCGCTCCCCAGCACAAGACCCAGCCGCTCTTCACCGCCAACGAACGCATCGCCCTGCTCGAGGACGGGCTCGCCGATGTGGACAACATCCGCGTTCGATCGTTCACCACGCTCGTGGTGGATGTCGCGCGCGAGGAGGGTGCGAGCGTCCTCGTGAAGGGCCTGCGCGCCGTCTCCGACTTCGAGTGGGAGTTCCAGATGGCGCACCTGAACGCCGAGCTCGCGCCGGAGCTGGAGACCGCATTCGTCATGAGCTATCCGGACTGGTCGTTCGTCTCCTCGAGCGGCGTGCGCGAGGTCGCCGCGTTCGGCGGGGACGTCTCGAAATACGTCACCCCGCGCGTGGCATCCGCCCTCGCGGCGAAGTTCTCCAGCGCGCGCGACTGACCCGGTCCGAGGGGCCCCGGAGGCCACGCAACTCCGCGGCCACCCCCGGCCACCTGCGCGTCCGCATGCGCCGCAATCGGCGGCCCATATTCCCAAAAGGGGATCCGGACCTGCCTACACTTCTCCAGACGACACGAGCCGTGGACGCACCACGGCGTGCCCGGCAGGAAAGGTGTATCTCCCACATGGACGTCCTGGTCCTCATCGACAAGCTCGACGATCTCATCCACAACGCGAAGACCGTTCCCCTCACGGATACGGTTCGCATCGAGAAGGAAGAGATCTACGACATCCTCGACCAGATGCGTGCCAGCATCCCCGAGGAGATCAAGCAGGCCCGCTGGATCGTGAAGGAGCGCTCCGACATGCTCGCCGAGGCGAAGCGTGAAGCCGAGCGGCTGATCCAGGAGGCCCGTGACAAGGCCGAGGAGATCGCGAGCCGCGAAGAAGTGGTGCGCATCGCCCACGAGCAGAGCGACGCCATCCTCTCCGAGGCGCAGGCCCGTGCTGGCGAGATGAGCACCGGTGCCATCGACTACGCCGACGAGGTCTTCGGGACGCTCGAGGCGAACCTCGACAAGTTCCTGAATGCGGTGAGCCGCTCACGCGACAAGCTCGCGCAGCGGGCACTCGCCGGGAGCTCGCACCAGTAAGACGCGAGCCGCAGCAACGCCTTCGACGGCCCGTCCCGCACCACGCGGGGCGGGCCGTCGGCGTTGGGTGATCCGTGCGAGGTGGTCGCGCGCCGGCACCGTCATCGACACGATCGATACGATTGGGCGCATGGGAACGACCTACAGCCTCCGCGACCTCGGCATCAATGCCGGCCAGGCCAAGCAGATCGAGCTCGAGCTCGAGCTCGTGCCCTACGTGCAGGGTGCGATCGAGTACGTCGACGCTGGTGGGGAGAAGGGCCCGGTCCTGGGTCCCAAGCCGCCGGTGAGCAGCGGCATCGAGTACGAGGTGGCCGGCGGTTCGGTTCCCGCGAAGCTCGATGTCACGGCGATGACGGAGGGCAACAGCTTCCGGCTGCGCTTCGCTGCAACGTACACCGGCCCGTGCGCGCGGTGCCTGGAACCCGCGTCGTGGTCGGTCGAGATCGACGCACACGCCGTGCATGACGCCGACACGGACGAGGAGGAATTGCGCAGCGACCACGTCGACGACCAGACCAACCTGCTCGACGTCTCGGCCTGGGCGCGCGAAGAGGTGGGGCTGCTGTTCCCAACGCGCGTGCTGTGCCGCCCCGATTGCCGCGGGCTCTGCGCCCAGTGCGGCGAGAACCTCAACGACAACCCCGACCACGGCCACGAGAAGCCCAGCGACTCGCGCTGGGACGCGCTCAAGGAGCTGGCGCTCGAGGATCCCGAGAGCCCGCCCGCCGAGACCTGACGCGCGCTGCGAGTGGAATTGGCTATACTTCCGCGGTCCGTCCCTGCAGGGGCGCACGCAGGCACGACCGACCAGATTTTCAGGAGCCCCAGATGGCTGTTCCCAAGCGCAAGACCAGCAAGAGCCGACGCGACCGACGCCGCACGGCCAAGACCCGTCTCTCCGTCACGGCCGCCGCTGCGTGCCCGCAGTGCAAGGCGCCCAAGCGCCCGCATCACGTGTGCATGAACTGCGGCACCTACAAGGGTCGCCAGGTGATCGCCTTCTAGGCACTCGCCACAGGATTCACGCGAAGGGGCGCCGCCGGATCAGTCCGGCGGCGCCCCTTCGTCGTTGAACCGTCGTGCCACCCCGATCGCGCCGCCTCGCTCGAGAGCGCGGTACAAGGGTGTTGCATAGCGACAGTGGTGTGCCGCGCTCCGGTCGGGGCGCGTCACGACACCTGGGTCATGCGACCTGCGTCAGGAGACCTGCCACTCGAGCGTGAGGTCGGCAGCCGCGATCGCGTACCACTGACCATCAACGTAGATCCAGCGCCACGAGGCGTCGAACGGGTGCACGTAGCCGCGCGTGCCGTCCTGCAGGTATGCGGAGACCCAGCCCTTGGCCGTGTAGCGCCACACCTGCGTGGGCGCAGGCGCCGAGCAGATGCCGACCAGGCCGACGTCGAAGTTCGTGCCGCGCGGATTCGAGTTGCAGGGCCCGCCGCCGAGGCCGACGTAGCCGTACCAGCCCTTGGTCTGGGGGTACGCGGTGGAGCGCACGTTGCACCAGCGCTGCGAGGCGCCGGAGGCCGTCACCTCGGTTGCGCACGACGTGCGTGCCGCTGCCACGTTGGCGCTTGCCGGTGCTGCCGCAGCGAGCGTGACCATCGCCGCGAGTCCGAGCATCACGAGGATACGTCGCATGGTGGAATCCTTCCGTCCGTTGATGCCCACACATCCGTGCGTGGGCGTGTCCCTGCATCCACGGTGCAACCGTCCGCCGAATCGGTCAAGGCCGCGCGCCGGCCGCATGCGGGGCGTTCACGATCGGGAGCCCACATCGTCCACCTTGAGGCGCACGATTCGGGAATCGGGCGGCGTTGTCCCTGCTGGTGCGCAGTAGCGAGGCGCTACCGACCGTGACCGACGGGGCGAGTAGCATTTGTGAACCGTGCGAACCATCCTCGATCAGCTGCCGGAAGACCTGCGGGTGCGTGCCCTCACGCACCCGGCGTTCGCGCGCAGTCGCGAGGAGTCGTTCGAGCGCCTCGAGTTCCTGGGCGACAGCGTGCTCGGGTTGATCGTCACGGAGGCGCTGTTCCGGCGCTTCCCGGACCTCGCCGAGGGCGAGCTCACCAAGGTCCGCGCCGCGGTCGTGAGTCGCGACGCGTGCGCCGAGGTAGCTCGATCCAACCGTCTCGGCGAGGCCATGGTCGAGCAGGCGAGCGGCCGAGGGGCGGCCTTCGAGGCGACCGCCCGACAGCTCGCCGAGCAGCGCAACGCCCTCGCCGCACTCACCGAAAGCGTGCTGGGTGCAGCGGTTCTTGCCGTCGGCTACGAGGCCCTTGCGCCCCACGCGTTGGCCGCGTTCGAGGATCGGATCGCCTGGGCGCTCGACAACCGCGTCGACGCGCGCAGCCAACTGCAAGAATTGGCGTCCCGAGAAGGCATGGCGCTGGCGTGGGACGAGCTGGGCGAGGACGGACCTCCCCACGATCGCCGCTTCACCATCGCCGTGCAGCTCGGGCGTGCATCGGCACCGGTGGCGACCATGGACGGATCCGCGACAGGTAGCGACGCAGTGGCAGCACTCCGTGCCGAGGGCACGGGGCGCAGCAAGCAGGAAGCGCAGCAGGCGGCAGCAGCCGCCGTGCTCGCGCTCATGGACAGGGACCAGGGGTAATCAGGGATGTTTCTCAAGCGCATGAGCATGAAGGGCTTCAAGTCCTTCGCCGACCGGGTGGACATGACGTTCGAGCAGGGCGTCGCCGTCGTCGTCGGCCCCAACGGCTCGGGCAAGTCCAACATCGTGGACGCGATCATCTGGCTCATGAGCGCCGCCCCGCCGAGCGGCCTGCGCGCCGAGCACGGCCAGGACATGCTCTACCTGGGCTCGGGCATCCGTCCCGCCGCGCAGTACTGCGAGGTCGAGGTCGTCTTCGACAACACCGACGGCACGGTCGCCATCCCGTACCAGGAGCTCTCGATCAAGCGCCGCCTCGAGCGCGGCGGTGACTCGACCTACTTCATCAACGGCTCGGTCGTGCGTCGCCTCGACATCCACGAGCTGCTCGCCGATGCCGGCATCGGCAAGGACATGAGCTCGATCATCGGCCAGGGCCAGATCAGCAAGCTGCTCGCCGCCAAGCCCGCCGACCGACGCAGCGCGATCGAGGAGGCCGCGGGCCTCGGCAAGTACAAGCGCCGCCGCAAGCGCGCGCAGCAGAAGCTCGACCGCGTGAAGCTCGACGTCGCCCGCGTGAAGGACATCGAGAAGGAGATGGAGGGGCGACTGCGTCCCCTCAAGGCGCAGGCCAACGCCGCCAACAAGTACTCGACCGTGCTCGCCGAGCGCTGGACGCTCCAGCTGCTCCTGCACAAGGACGACGTGCGGCGCGCCGGTGTCGAGCTCGCCGCCGCCAACACGCGCCGCGACGCCGCCAAGGAGCGGGTGTTCAACGCCGAGAAGGCCGCGACCTCGCTGCGCACCGAGCGCGACACCATCGATACTCAGCTCAAGGCCGCGATGGAGGGAGCCGAGGCAGCGCGCACGCTCCTGCAGCGCATCAGCTCCGTGAAGGAGCGCCTGCGCATCCGCCACCAGGCATTCGTGGACCGCGCCTCGACGATGCGCCGCGGCGCCGCCGCAGGCCGCGCCCGTGCCGAGCACGCCGGTCGCGAGCTCGAGCGCTGCGAGCGAGAGCTCGCCGCCGTCACCGCGCGGCTCACCGAGGTCGGCACGCGCGTCGCGGACCTCTCCAAGCAGCGAGACGAGGTTCAGAAGCAGATCGAGGGGCTCGAGCAGCTGTTCGCCGACGAGCGCCAGAGCGGTCGCGACCTGGCCCAGCACGAGGGCCGCGTGGCGGTCCTGCGCGAGCGTCGCGAGAACCTCGACACCCGCACTGCGCGCGTGGCGAGCGAGCTCGGCACGCTGCGTGGCCAGCGGCGTGAGCTGGACGAGCGCCGGACGCGTCTCGTCGATGCGGTGAAGGCCGCCGAGCAGGCTGTCGCTGACACCCTCGCCGCCAAGGTCGCCGCCGACCAGGGCCAGGCCCAGGCACAGGCGACCCTCGACGCCGCCCGCCAGGCTGCAGATGCGGCGCGCGCGGATGCCGCGCGCCTCGAGGAGCGCCAGGCGATGGCCGTCGCGCGCATCGAGCTGCTCACCGAACGGCTCGACAAGGTCGAAGCTGCGGGCGACGACGACCACGGCTTCGAACGCGTGGCGAATTCGTTCGTCGTCTCCGCCGGGGCCGAGCGTGCGCTCGCGGTCGCACTGGCCGACGACGCCGAAGCCCTGATCGTGCCGAGCCGCGAGGAGCTCGTCGCGTTCGCCGCTCGGGTCGCCGGCCGCACGGTGCGTGCATTCGTGCCGCAGGGCGCCGCGCTCAACGCCGCGCTCAAGCCTGGCGGCGACCTGCCCGGAGACGCCCTGTCGCAGCTCGCGACGCTGCGCGACGGCCAGCCCTCCCAGCTCGCCGAGCGCATCGCCGGCGTGCGCGTGGTGGACGACCTCGAGCAGGCCACCGCTGCACTGTCAGCCGGCGGTAAGGCCGGT
>JAOPYU010000250.1 GCA_025964455.1 Thermoleophilia bacterium
GACGACACGCTCTTCGCGGTGATGGAACGCGCGGCCACCAACGGCGGGCTCGTCATGATCCACGCGGAGAACGGGCACGTGATCGACACGCTCGTCAAGCGTGCGGAGGCCGCCGGCGACACCCGCCCGGGCTTCCACTACCGCACGCGCCCCTCCACCCTCGAAGGTGAGAGCACCGAGCGCGCGATCGCCTTGGCCAAGGTCGCCGACTCGCCCGTCTACATCGTGCACGTCACCTGCGAGGAGGCGGTCGAGGCGATCGCCCGCGCGCGCCGCGACGGCCAGAAGGTCTGGGGCGAGACCTGCACGCAGTACTTCTACCTGACCCAGGACGACCTCGATCGCGAGGGCTTCGAGGGTGCCAAGTACGTGTGCTCCCCGCCGCTGCGCACCGAGGCCGACCAGGCTCGCCTCTGGGAAGCCATCCGGCGCGGCGAGCTCGAGGTGATCAGCACGGACCACTGCCCGTTCAACTACGAGGGCCAGAAGTCGCTCGGCAAGGATTCGTTCGCCGCGATCCCGAACGGGATCCCCGGCATCGAGGAGCGCATGAGCCTGCTGAGCGAGGCCGTCCACGAGGGGCACCTGAGCGTGCAGCGCCTGGTGGAGGTCGCGGCGACCAACCCCGCGAAGCTGTTCGGCTGCTACCCGCAGAAGGGCACGATCGCACCCGGCTCCGACGCCGACATCGTGGTCTGGGACGCGGACCTCGTGCGCGAGTGGAGCGCGGACACGATCCACTCCGCGATCGACTACACGTGCTACGACGGCATGAAGACCCGCGGCGGAGCGACCCACGTGCTGAGCCGTGGCGAGCTCGTCATCGAGGACGGCGAGCTGACGGCTGCGGCCACGCCGGGACGCGGCCAGTTCGTGAAGCGCCGCCCGTTCGAGTACAGCGAGCCGGGCCAGTACAACGGTCCGAAGTCAATCCGCCAGGAGGCACACGCATGAGCAGCAGCACGGGCAGCCAGAACCGGGGTACCGGCATCGTGAAGGCAGCGCTCATCCAGGCGCACGCCAACATGGGCAAGCAGGAGGCGATCGACAAGCACGTCGGCATGATCCGCGATGCGGCATCGCAGGGCGCGCAGGTCGTGTGCCTCCAGGAGATCTTCTACGGCCCGTACTTCTGTGCGGACGAGGGCAACACGGAGTGGTTCCGCACGGCGGAGAACGCCGAGACCGGGCCGACCGTCACGATGATGCAGGAGCTCGCCAAGGAGCTCGGCATCGTGCTCGTGCTGCCGATCTACGAAGAGGCGATGCAGGGCGTGTACTACAACACGACCGTCGTGATCGACGCGGACGGGACGAACCTCGGCAAGTACCGCAAGGCGCACATCCCCCAGGTCGCTCCGATCTTTTGGGAGAAGTACTTCTTCAAGCCGGGCAACGTGGGCTACCCCGTGTTCGACACGGCGGTCGGCAAGGTCGGCGTGGTCATCTGCTACGACCGGCACTTCCCGGAGATCTGGCGCGAGCTCGGACTCAACGGCGCGCAGATCGTGTTCAACCCGAGCGCGACGGTCGAGAGCCTCTCGCGCTACCTGTGGGAGCTCGAGCAGACGGCGAGCGCCGCGGCGAACGGCTACTGGGTCGGTGCGATCAACCGCGTCGGCGTCGAGAGCCCGATCAGCGAGCACAAGTTCTACGGGTCGAGCTACTTCGCCGACCCCAAGGGCCAGATCGTGGCGCAGGCCAACGACACCGACGACGCGATCGTGGTCGCCGACATCGACCTGGACGAGATCCAGCGCACGCGCGACACGTGGCAGTTCTTCCGCGACCGCCGGCCGGAGACCTACGCCGCGACCGTCGATCCCGCGCTGCCGTAGCAGCACCGACCCGCACCAGCGATCCACGCCGACGCCGCTCCTACCGGGGGCGGCGTCGCTCGTGATGGCGCGGCCGCCCCCCGCAGGTTGGTCGTTTCGTCGTGGCAGCGGCGACGCAGGCACCAACCTTCCCGACCCAGCGCGACAGATGGGTCGCATCGTGTCGCGAATGCCTACAAACACACCAAACTCCGCGTGCGTGCACCTCATGTCCCTGCAACGCCCGGCGATGCTGACCCGACAGTCAGGCAGACGATTCGGGGGAGTCGGTCATGGGGTGCTGCTGCAATGGAATGGGGACACGGCCGCCGGCGTTGCCGCCTGCCCAGTCGCCCGTGCAGCTGGGGACGCCCGCCGACCCCGTCGTGACCGCGCCGCCCGCGCCCGTCGATCCCGCACCGAGCACCCCGCCGCCGCCCGCACAGGAGCAGGCCGAGCAGGGATCGGGAGACGTCGCGACCCGCACGTACGTGAACCCGGTGTTCGGAGCGAACGCGCCCGATCCCACGGTGACGCGTGGCGAGGACGGGATGTTCTACGCCTACACGACCGAGACCGGGGGCCTGCCCTTCCAGGTGCTGCGCTCCCCCGACCTGGTGTCGTGGGATCGAGTCGGCGCTGCATTCGAGGGCAACGGCCCCGCGTGGATCGACAGGAACCGCTGGGCGCCCGACGTGCGGCGCACCGGCGACCACTTCACGATGACCTACTCCGGTCGCGGCGACGACGGCAGGATGCGCATCGGCTACGCGACGTCGACGACTGCTCGCGGCCCGTTCACCGATCGCGGCGTGCTGCTCGAAGGTGACAGCTCGGGTTACTTCATCGATCCGCAGCTGGTGCAGGTCGGCGACCAGTGGAAGCTCTACTACGGCTCGACCGGCGGCAACGACCGGAAGGACCAGACCGGCATCACCGGCGCCGACGTCACGATCGCCGCGGACGGCTCGATGTCAGTCGGCGCGAGCTCCAAGGTCGTCCTGCCCGAAGGTTCCTCGCGCAACCTCGTCGAGGGCGCGTGGATGCACGAGAAAGATGGCCAGTACTACCTGTTCTATTCCGATGGTCGGTTCGACGCCGCGGACGGGCCCGACGCCTACGCGCTGCAGGTCGCACGCTCCTCCAGCCCTGACGGCCCGTTCGAGAAGCTGGACCACCCGGTGATCGCCTCCGGCAACGGGTTCGGCGGCCCCGGCCACAACTCGATCATCACCGACGACGCCGGTCAGGACTGGGTCGCCTACCACGCGTGGGGCGCCGACCGCTCCAAGGGCCGCATGCTGCTCATCGACAAGGTCGACTGGGTCGACGGCTGGCCCGTCGTCAACGGCGGCTCAGGACCTTCCCACGGCGCCATGCGTGCGCCTGTCATCACTGCTCGCGACGGCGCCTCGGCGCTCACCTAGGGGAACACCACCATGGCCATCAGTCCCATCAACATCATGCGCACCTGGATCGACGACGCCACGCTGGCGGTGACCCGCGCGGACGAGGCCGGCGCAGCGCTGCGGGGTCTCGCCGACGACGCCTCAGCGGCCGACGAGACGATGCACGCCATCGGTGGCGGCATGGGAGCCGACGATCCCTTCGACGCCGCGCTCGCGCTCGCCGACGACGGCGTTCGTGGCATCTACGACGGCTGGACCAAGTCGGACGCCGCCTACTCGCTCCTCAACACCGCGATCTCGAAGCATCCGGGTGGCGAGGGCTACCTGCAGCTGCAGGCCGCTCGCGAGGCCGCCGAACAGGCCAGCGGCGACGTCGGTCACTGGATCGCTCGCGGTGCGCGCACGCCGGTCGCCTCGCTCGAGGCATCCGTCGCGCCGCAGCTCGACCGCATCCGGACGCTCGCACAGGATGCGCTGCGCGCCGCCGGCGGCTGAGCCCTACTCGTCGTCGTAGGCGCGTCGGGCCTCGCCCAGGGCGGCCTGCAGGTCCTCCGGCAGCGGCGACGTCAGCTCCAGCGGTTCACCCGTGCGCGGATGCGGCACGTTGAGTCGCGCGGCGTGCAGCCACTGTCGCGCCAGGCCGAACTCGGGCGAGTGCCCGTAGGTCTTGTCAGCCACCACTGAGTGACCGATCGATTCCATGTGGACGCGGATCTGGTGCGTACGTCCCGTCTCGAGCTTGAGCCGCAGCAGCGTGGTCGTCGGCAGCAGCTCCTGCACGACGAAGTGCGTGATCGCATCCTGCGGGAAATCGGTGTCGATCGAGCGGCGCGCGCTGTCGCGAACGTCCCGACCGATCGGGGCCTCGACGCGACCGGCGCGGCTCGGCACGTGCCCGTGGACGAGGGCCAGGTACTCGCGCTTGGCGGTCCGCTCGCGCAGCGCCTTCTGCAGCTCCCGCTGCGCGAGGTGGTTCTTGGCGAGCATCATCACGCCCGACGTGTCCTTGTCGAGGCGGTGCACGACGCCCGGGCGGTACATCACCGGGTCGTCGTTCTCGGCGAGGTTGACCCCGCCACCTGCGAGCAGTTCCACGAGCGTCGGCTCGTGGTGGCCGGGCGCCGGATGCACCACGAGGCCGGCAGGCTTGTCGACCACGAGCATGTCGTCATCCTCGTAGAGCACCGGCACCGGGCTGGTCCCCTCGAAGGTGCGGGGCTCCGGCTCGGCCAGCTCCTCGTCGGGCACCTCGATGACGTAGCCGACCTGGACCTTGTTGCTCTTGATCGCGGGGCGACCATCGATCTGGACGAGCCCTGCCTCGAGCAGCTTCTCGGCGCGCGCACGCGACCCGATCCGCTCGATGCCGGCCAGGAACTTGTCGATGCGTTGCCCGGCGAAGTCGCCGTCGACCTCGATCTTCACGCGATGTCCTCACCGGTCGTCTTCTCGGATGCCATCAGCTCCGCGGACGTCTCGCCAGCTCGCGCCGCGCGGGTCTCGTCGCGGATCGCCAACGTCTGCGCAAGCAGCACGGCGAACACGCCGAGCGTGATCCACACGTCGGCCGCGTTGAACGTCGGCCAGTTCGGCAGGTGCAGGAAGTCGATCACGTATCGGTACTGGACACGGTCGACGAGGTTGCCGAGCGCGCCGCCGGTGATGAGGGCGCCGCCGGTGATGGTCAGCAGGTCGCTCGGCTCGACGCGCATCAGGAAGACGAACAGCAGGACGCCGACGAGCAGCGTGCCCACGACGACGATCGAGCCGGCGCCGGAGAACATGCCGAAGGCGATGCCGCGATTGTGGACGTGGCGCAGCTCGAGCAGGTCACCGAGGACGTCCACGCGCTCGCCCACGCGCAGGCGCTGCTGCACGAGGAGCTTGGTGATGCGATCGATCGTGAACGCGAGGACCGCGACGACGACGTAGAGGATGCGTCCGGTCACGCGTTCGTCGCGCCTCAGCTCGTCGCGTGCTCGATGTGCGTGCGCGCCCAGGGGAGCGCCTGGAGGCGATCGAAGTCGATCGGCGTGCCATCGACCTCGCACACGCCGTAGGAGCCGTCCTTGATCCGATCGAGCGCCGCGTCGATCTCGGTGAGCAGCTGCTCCTCGTGCTCCTCGATCGACAGGTCGCGCTCGCGCAGGAAGGTCATCGTGCCCTGGTCGGCGAGGTGCGACTCGAGCCCGTGCTCGTCCGTGTCCTCGGAGATGGTCGCCCCGAACTCGGCCTGCAGCGCCTCGATGTTGCCGAGGATGCGGCGCCGCTCGCTCTTGAGCTGCGTGCGGAGTTCCTTGAGCTGTGCATCGGTCAGGGACATACGGAAGTTCTCCTTGCCATGGGCGTGGCGTCGCTCGGGCGACGCGGTCTCATGCTGTCACTTCCCACCAACGCCGTCGAGCATTCCCCGAATGCGACGGCATTCTGACTGGGATGGTCCCCGAACGACGCGCGGCGGACCCGCGGCGCGGCAGCTGCCACGTCGTCGGATCCGCCTGGATGCGCCGTGGCGCTAGAAGTCGGCGAACGAGGCGTCGCGCTCGCGGCGCTCGGCCTTCACCGACGCGTCGAACGTCGGCGGCGCGTCGAAGAACGCATCCGCCGTCTCGCCCGTCGCCACAGGCGTGCCGAGCGACACGCGCTCGGACGGCTCGGCAGGTCGCGTGTGCTCGATCGTCGCGTCGATGCGCTCCGTCGCGATGGACGCGAGCTCGGCGTCGAGCACGATGCGGTCGGCCTGCGGCTCGTCGCCGGCCTCCTCCACCGTGATCGTCTCCGGCTCGGTCGACGCCACGACCGCGGGCATCTGCCGCGACTCGGAGCTGGCCTGCAGCTCCGTCGCCTCGGGGTAGGCCTGCACGATCGCGCGGAAGTTGCCCGCGCTCTCGGTGACCAGCGTCTCGGTGTCGTCGAGATGGCTGAGGATCGCTCCGCTCATGGCTCGGAGACGCTGACGCGCTTCCTGCTCGGCCGAGTGGAGGTCGCGCAGCACCATCTCGAGGCGCTGCTTCTCCTCGTGTGCTCCGTGCACGATGTCGCGGGACTTGTGACCCGCCTCGCGCATCATCAGCTCGCTCTCGCGTCGAGCCTGCTCATGTGCCTTCTCCGCGCTGTCCTGCGCGAGCATGAGCGTGGCCTTGAGCTGGTCTTCCATCTGCTCGAACTGGGCGAGGCGCTCCTTGAGGCGTTCGTTCTCCTCACGGGTGTCGCCGCGCTCCTGCCAGAGCTCGCGGAGGGACCGCTGTACCTCGTCGACGAAGTTGTCGACGTCGCGCTTGCGATAGCCCAGGGGGGCCGAACCGAACTCGCGGCGCTCGGCCTCGAATGGTGACAGTGTCATGGGGACTGCTCCTGACGGTTGTGTCCACCGTCGAGCATGACTGTCAGATCGGATGCACCCCCCGGTGCGCGATCGGGGGAATCAGCGGCTCAGCGGACGCCGAGCGCCTGGGCGAGCAGGTCGAGCACGAGCTGGCCACCGTAGAGCAGGACGATGATCGCGACGAGCGCCGACAGGTCGAGCATCGCGCCGCCGATGCGCACCGGCGGGATGAATCGGAACAGGCGCACGTACGGCAGCACGACGCTGTCGAGGAAACGGCGGATCGACAGCACCGTCTCGTTGTAGGCGAGCTGCGGCGAGATCATTGGCAGCCACGAGATGAGCGCCCATGCGAACACGCAGAGCGAGTAGATCGTGAGGAACGCCTCGAGGATCCTGATGACGGTTTCCACTGTGCCTGCCTTATCCGAGCTCTCGCGCGCGATCGCGCGCTGCGACGACTGTATCGATGATGGCCCCGCGCACGCCCCCGCGCTCCATCTGTGCGAGGCCCGTGGCGGCGGTGCCGCCGGGCGAGGTGACCATGCGGCGCAGGTCGCTGCAGCTCATGTCCTCGCTCGTGAGCATCTTGGCGGTGCCGACCATCGTGGTGACCGCCAGCTCACGGCCGACGGCGGCGCTCAGACCCGCGACGATCGCCGCGTCCTCGAACGCCTCGACGACCAGCCCGAAGAACGCCGGGCCCGAGCCGGAGACAGCCGTGGCGGCGTCGAAGAGCCGCTCCTGCAGCTCGACGCACGCGCCCAGGCGAGCGAACAGCTCGAGCGACGGGCCGACCTTGTCACTGGTGGCGCGACCGAGCGCGTACACGAGGGTGCCTGCGTTGACGCGGACCGGGACGTTCGGCATGAGCCGGATCACCGGGACGTCGTCGTCCAGCAGGTTCTCCATCGTGGCTGTCTGGACGCCTGCGGCGACCGAAGCGACCACGTGGTGCGGTTCGACGAGGTCCGACACCTCACGCAGCACGTCCTCGATGTCGATCGGCTTCACGCAGACGATGACCAGGTCCACCGCCTGCACGAGTGCGCGGTTGTCACGCTCGACGACCGGCGTGCCCGCATCGCCGCCGACCTCCTCGGCAAGGCGCCGTGCGCGCCCGGATCCGTGGTCGGTGAGGTGGATCCGGTCGGCGATCGACGGATCGTCGGTCACCCATCCGGCCACCATGGCTGCCGCCATGTTGCCTGAGCCGATCAGTCCGATGCGAAGCTGCGTCACGCGGCGCTTCTGCCCGTGTGCGTGGGGTGTGGAAACCCGAGGCCCATGCGGTCGATGTCATCCGTGACCGAAGTCTCGCTACAGGACGAACACGAATGGCCACTTCTGTAGCGAGAGTGCCCGCGCACCGTGCGTTCGGGGCCGCTCGCATCGGATCAGCCGGCACGCGCCCGTCAGCTCTGGTTGAAGAACCCGCCCTCGACCATGGCAGCGCGATCCTCGGCGCTGACGTCCACGTCGGGCGGCGTGAGGAGGAAGACCTTCTCGGCGATCGGCTGCATGCGCCCGTCGAGGCCGTAGGTGAGGCCGCTCGCGAAGTCGATGACACGACGCGAGAGCTCCGCGTCGGAGCCCTGCAAGTCGACGATCACGGGGTTGCCGACCTTGAGCTGGTCGGCGATCTGCTGGGCGTCGTTGAAGGTCCTGGGCGGCACGATGCCGACGCCGGCGACATTGCGCGAGGGCGGTGCGGTGCGGGGGCGTCCGGCGCCGGCGGGGCGTCGCGGCGGTGCGCGACGCGGTGCGGGCGCG
>JAOPYU010000291.1 GCA_025964455.1 Thermoleophilia bacterium
CCGAGCGCGACCGCGGCGACGACCGCGATCGCAGTGATGGCCGAGCGGGCCGCTGAACCGAGCGGCGCGCGGCCGCGTCGGCGCGTGGACGTCACGCGATGCTTGTCCAGGATCCGACGGTGCACCGCGTCATGCGATGCCGGTTCGAACCGCGTAGACGGCGGCCTGGACGCGGTTGGTCAGCTCGAGCTTGGTGAGGATGCTGGATACGTGGTTCTTCACGGTCTTCCCACTGATTCCGAGGACGGCGGCGATCTCGTTGTTGTCGTGTCCGACGGCGACGAGCCGGAGCACCTCGAGCTCGCGGCTGCTCATGTCCGACCTCCCGATGATCGGCACGTTGCCGCTGCGGATGAAGTCGAGAACCGTAGCGATCACCGGCGGCTGCAGCCAGGCGTTGCCCGCCGCGACAGCTCGGATGGCTGCGGTGAGGTGCTCGACCGGCGCATCCTTGGTGACGTACCCACGCGCTCCGGCGCGGACGGAGCCGTACACGTCGACGCGCTCGGAGGACCGCGTGAACATGACGATGCCGGCGTCCTCGAGCCCCTCGGCGAGCGATGTGACGAGCGGCACCGTCGAGGTCCCGTCGACGGTGTTCGTGTCGACGAGCACCACCGACGCGCGGGTTCGTCGTCCCATGTCGACAGCACCCGGCTCGCATCTGCTGTCGCCGACGACCCGCAGGCCCTGCCCCTCGAGGAGCGTGCGAAGGCCTGCACGGAACAGGTCGTGGTCGTCCACGAGCAGGACGGCCGGCGGGCGGCCGTCGGTGTCGAGCGCGGACGAGCCGAGCGGGCGTATCAGCGGGTGGGGGGATGCCGACATGTCGGGGAGCATACCGGTCACGTGGGCCGGCCGTTTGGCCGTCGCACCGGTGACCATATAGAGGAGTATGCAATAGATTATAGCAAGTAAACCACATTGCACAACACGGAACGGGGGGTGGATGTGGGCGTTCGTCGCGGCCGTGGTCGAGTCGGTGTCGAACTCGCTACCTAGAATCTCGCGCCATGCGCACTCGTACCCCAGCAACACCCCGTCTTTCCGCCCGGCGCCGGCACCGTTCGGTCGCCAGCGCGGCAGTCCTGCTCCTCCTGCCCGGCACGCTCGGCGGGGCCGCGTTCGTCGCCGCCCCGGCGGCCCACGCCGCCTCGCTCGCCGGCAAGCGCGCGCAGGCCGCGCAGCTCGACCGTGACGTCTCGCGGCTCGAGGACCGCCTCAACGACCTGCAGGAGCGCTACCGCGGTGAGCTCGTCCAGCTCGCCGACCTCCAGTCCGACGTGCTGCACACGCAGGGCAAGCTCGACCGCGCCAAGGCCGACCTGGGCGTCTCGAAGCGGCGGTTGCGCACGCGCGCGCTCGCGATCTACCGCGACGGCGCCGGCAGCACGCAGATCGTCGACGTGGCGAAGGCGGGCTCGTTCGCCGACTTCTTCGAGCGGCTCGACACGATCGAGCGCGTCGGCGACCAGGACGCGGACATCGTCGGTCGGGTGCGCTCGCTCGCCGAGCGCGTCGCGCAGCAGGAGCAGCGGCTGCGTGCGACGCGGGACGAGCAGATCGACGTCGTGCACCGGATCGCGACGTCGAAGCGTCGCATGCGCCGCGTCATGGAGGACAAGCGCGCTCGCCTGGGCTCCGTCACGGCCGAGATCCGCACCATCATGGAGCAGCAGCGCGCCGCCGAAGCAGCGCGACTCGCGGCCGAATCGCGCGCACGCGCGAAGGTGATCGTCAGCGGTGGCACCGTCACCGAGGGGGCGATGGCCGGTGGCGGTGGCGCGCCGGCGGCGGTCGGTGGCGCGAGCGTCACGGCGGGTGGCGCGACCACGTCGACCGGCGGCGACCAGTCCACGGCCGGGGCCAGCACGTCGACCCAGTCGTCGACGGGTACCTCGACGTCGTCCTCGACCGGTGGCTCCAGCACGCAGCCGTCGGCTCCGGCGGCCGTGCCGCTCCCGCCTGCGAGCGGCAGCGCGTCGGGTGCCGCCGGCATCGCGATGGGCAAGGTGGGCGCTCCCTACGTCTACGGCGCGGCGGGCCCGTCGTCGTTCGACTGCTCGGGACTCGTCGTGTGGGCGTTCGCACAGGCCGGACGCCCCGGGCTGCCGCATTCGACGTACTCGCTCGTCGCGATGGGTGTGGAGGTGCCGCTCGGCGAGGCCCAGGTCGGCGACCTCGTGTTCACCAACAACGCCGGGCACATGGGCATCTACGTCGGTGGCGGCAGCTTCGTGCATGCCCCACGCACCGGCCGTACGGTCGCTGTGGAGAGCCTCGGCAACTACTCGATCACCCACATCCGGCGGATCTGACGGGCGGGTGCGGGGCGCGCCGCGACGCCTGCGTCGCCCGAGGATGACGGTCAGGGGCGAGGTGGCGGCCGAGGGCGGCCGGCACAGCCGGGTGTGCAACGCGAGCGAGTAGCGAACGTGTACCATCTCCGGCCATGCGACCGACCCTGCAGCCCCTGCAGCCGACGCACGCGAAGACCCGGAACGCGCTTGGCGCCGATCTGACGCACTGCGTCCGGGTCGGACTCGCCATCGCGGCACTCCTGGTGATCGCGGCGTTCGCAGCCCTCGCCAGTCCCACAAACGCGCCGGCCACGCCGCTCGCCGACAAGCAGGCGCGTGCCGCCGAGCTGGATCGGCAGGTGTCGAAGCTCGAGCTGCAGTACGACGAGCTGCAGGAGCGCTATCGCGGCGCCCTCCACGACCTCGACGCCGTCCAGGACGACGTCGAGGTCGCTCGGCAGGAGGTCGCGGCGACGCGACGCGACCGCACCGTTGCACGGACGCGGCTGCGCGGGCGAGCGATCGCGATCTACCAGGCCGGCGGGAACGCGTCCCAGCTGGTGGACGTAGCAGCGACCGGCGGGTTCGCCGACTTCTTCGAGAAGCTCGAGACGGTGCGACGCGTCGGCGACCAGGACTCGAGCGTGCTCGACCAGGTCGAGGATCTCAACGTCCGCGTCGAGCGCAAGGAGCGTGCGCTCACGGCGTCGCTCGCCAAGCACGCATCCGCAGTGCGGCGGGTGACGCGCCAGAAGGCGAAGATGTCGTCGCTGCTCGACGAGCGACAGGCGATGCTCGGCTCGGTCAACGCCGACATCCGTCAGATCATGGAGGCGCAGCGCCGGGCGGCCGAGGCGGCCGCTGCGAAGCAGGCGCGCGAGGCAGCTGCGGCTGCGCGGGTCGACGCGACGGCGACCGGTGGCGCATCGGCTCCTGCCGGGGACAGCGGCGCGAGCAGCTCCGATTCCGGTGGCGGCGGCATCAGCGTGCCGCTCCCGCCCGCCAGCGGCTCAGCCGGCGGTGCGGTGGGCGCGGCGATGTCGAAGATCGGCTCGCCCTACGTGTGGGCGGCCTCGGGTCCCGACACGTTCGACTGCTCCGGACTCGTCGTGTGGGCGTTCGCCCAGGCGGGACGCCCCGGGCTGCCGCACTCGACGTACTCGCTCGTCGGGATGGGCGTCGAGGTGCCGATGGACCAGCTCCAGCCGGGCGACCTCGTGTTCGGCTACGGCGATGGGCACGTGGGCATCTACGTCGGCGGCGGCAACATGGTGCACGCGCCCCACTCGGGCGACGTGGTCAAGGTCGCGTCGATCAGCAGCATGAGCCACGCACGCCGGATCTGACCTCGGCCGCGGGGCAGTGTCGCGACGGTTCGTGCACCGTTTCGGTGCTTGAGTCCTGGGCCTCCGGGCATACATCCCACGGTGAGTCGTGCCGATGCAGGTCACGACACACACGCGCGCCTGCCATCCGCGGGCGACGTGCTGGCACCGGGGGGCGCGAGTGGGCAACATCATCGACATCAGCGAGGGCGACCGCAGGCGCCGCACGCGCGACCGCCGGCAGCAGGAGGCGGGTCGCGAACGCGCGGGTGACGGTGGCGCCAAGACCGCGCTCGTCCTCACCGGCGGGGGATTCACCGGCGGCGTGTACCAGATAGGTGCGCTCCGGGCGCTCGACCTGCTCAGCGTGAACTCGAGCGTCAACGACTTCGACATGGTCGTCGGCACCTCGTGCGGCGCGTTCATCGGTTCGCTCGTCGCGAACGGCGCCCGCCCCGAGGACATGATGGCCCTGCTCGACGGCGAGGAGGTCGCCGGCTATGAACCGCTCGAGCTCGACCGCCTGCTGCGACCCAACTGGCGTGGTCTCGCCCGCAGCGCCACCCGCCTCCCGTTCGCCTCGGCGCGCATCGCCAAGGACGTCGCCCTCAACATCCGCAACCTGTCGCTCGTCGATGCGCTCGCGATGTTCTCCGACGTGCTGCCCGGCGGCTTCTACTCGCTCGAGGGCATGGCCGAGATGCTCGAGCAGCAGCTCCAGCGCGACGGGTGGAGCAACGACTTCCGCGAGATGCAGAAGGAGCTCTACATCGTTGCCACCGACCTCGACACCTGCGAGCCGGTCGTGTTCGGGGACGAGGGCTGGGACGACGTACCGATCTCACGCGCCACCGCCGCCAGTGCGGCCCTGCCGCTCGTGTACCAGGGCATCAACATCCGCGGCCGCGAATTCGTCGACGGCGGCCTGCGCAGCTTCGCCAACGTCGAGACCGCGGTGGAGAAGGGCGCCAAGCTCGTCGTCATCGTCAATTCGATCGTGCCGTTCGGCAACGACCGGCTTACCCAGTACCAGGGGGCTCGCCCTCGCCGCGTGAGCGACAGGGGGATCCACATCGTCGGTTCGCAGATGCTCAAGTGCCTCGTCTGGAATGCGCTCCACGAGCGCCTCGAGCACTGGCGCGCCGCGCACCCCGACGTCGACTTCATCCTGATCGAGCCGCGTCGCGACGACGAGCTCATGTTCTCGACGCAGATCATGAACGTCAGCCAGCGCGTGCAGATCGCACGCCACGGCTTCGAGAGCGTCACCATGCAGCTCGCCTCCGACTTCGACCACTACCGCGACCTGTGCGCCAAGCACGGCATCGAGATCAGTCGCCGCGGCGTGATCGAGGCCCTCGCCCAGGACAAGCGCGCGGAGAGTTCCACCACCCGCTGGCGTCGCATCCTGGAGCGCGGCGCCGAGCTGCGCGCCGCACGCTGAGCCCCGCCCGCCCGCGCGCCGATCAGGCCCGGGTCAGGACCCGCACCGACTTCGCCGGCAGGCGCACGGTCGTCGAACCGCGCGCCGGCTCGAAGCGCTCCCCCGTGAGCTCGTCGACGAGCGTGCCGGCGGCCGGCACCTCGTGCGCACGCGTGGAGAAGTTGAAGAGCACGAGCGCCTGGTCCGCTCCTGCAGCCCCGCGCGTGTAGCCGTAGGTCCCGGGCGCCGTGGCGTCCTCGTAGCGCGCCCACTCGCTGCTGCGCAGGGCCGGCAGGCGGTGGCGCACGCGTGCCAGCTCGCTGATCGACGCGCGCAGCCCGGTGCGGTCGGTGAAGTCGATCGGCGTGGGCTCCTCGTACGGCTGGTAGTCGGCGCCGACCTCCTGGCCCGTGTAGATGAGCGGGATGCCAGGCAGCGTCATCGTCAGCGCCGCACCGAGCCGTGCCAGCTCCACGCCGCGTCGCGCCGCGAACCGATCGCCCGTGTCGTTGTTGTCGAGGAAGCGCATGGTCAGCGTGCTTGCCCCGCGCGCAGCATCGGTAGACGCCGCGATCGCCTCGTGCAGGCGCTCCACGAGCACCTCGTTGCCACGGAAGGCGTCCTTCCATGCCCAGCGCCCGAGCTGGGAGCCCCAGTCGTAGGCGGCGTCGAACCCGGCGCGCTGCCAGTACGGATCGCGCGCGCTCGCCTCGGCCAGCAGCATCGCGCCCGGCTTGACGTCGTCGAGGCGACGCCGCAGGTCGGGCCAGAAGTCCGGGCGCCGCTCCTGGACCGCCCACGCCGCATCCACGCGGAACCCGTCCACGTCGTAGTCGCGGACCCACCCGAGCATCGCGTCGGAGATGTACTCGCGCACCTTCGGGTTGTCGTAGTCCAGGTTCGGGAGGCGTTCCCAGTCGAAGTAGTGCGTCGGTGCTCCGTCGGCGTCCCGGTCGTACCAGTCGTAGCGCGGCGACGCTGGCCCGCGGCGCTGCGCGTCCTCGAACCACGGGTGCTCGTCGAATGTGTGGTTGGGCACGAAGTCGAGGAGGACCTTCATGCCGCGGGCGTGTGCTCCCTGCACGAGCCGCCGCAGGTCGGCCGGCGACCCGTAGTCGGCGCGCAGCCGCGTGTGGTCCATGACCTCGTAGCCGAAGTCGCCGGGCGACGCCTCGTTGACCGGCGACAGCCAGAGCGTCGTGGCGCCGAGGTCGTGCAGCTCGTCCAGGCGCGCCGTGACGTCTGGGATCCCGCGCGGACCGAATCGAGACGGGATCACGCCGTAGATCACCGAATCCGCGAACGACTCGGGACCTGTCTGTGGCGCTGGGGAGGGCGTGGAGGCAACGGTCCGCACACGGAATTCATACCGACGTCGTGCGGCTCATGCGGCAGTCAGCCGCGTGGCGTCGCCGGCGTCGGCGCATCCCATCCGAAGCCCAGGTGCCCCGCAGGCGGGGTGACGGGTCCGAGCGGCATCGACGCCGCATCCTCGGGGCTCGCCCCATGGAAGAGCACGGGTGCGCAGTCGTTCGGTGCGTCGGGGTAGCACAGGCTCGCGATCGCCTGCACCTGCGTGCGGCCGATGCCGAGCTCGTACTGGCCACCCGAGTAGCAGGGAATGCCTTCGGCGTCGCAGCGGGCGATCGTGTCGAGCAGTCGCCCGATCGTCCCGAATCTCGACGGCTTGATGTTGATGGCGCCGGGCCGCAGGTCGCTGAACGTCGCCGTCGAGCCCTCGATGCCCGGGACATCCGCCACCGCGGTGATCGGGTAGTCCCACGCGAGCCGCCCGAGCGCATCCTCGTCGAACGCGTCGAGCACCTCGTCGTCGAGGCGGGCATCCTCCAGGATCGCTCCCGGCAGGCCGTCGGCCACCACGCGGTACAGCGAGACGGGGTAGTCGTTTTCCGCCCAGTCCCCGTGGTAGAGCGCCTTGAAGTCGACGGTCGAGACCGCGTGACCGATCGACGCGAGCTCGCCCACCAGGTCGTGGGTCCACGCCATGCTGGCGTCGAGCTTGAAGGTCACGGACGGGTCCTGCTCCACCCAGCGACGCACGACGTCGGCGCTCGGCGGCGAGCCGAGCCCCATCGACAGCGAGACCTGGACGGGCTGCCACTCCTCGTCGACGAGTTCGGCCAGGTTGACGCCGCGCTGGCGCAGCGCCAGGTCGATCACGGCCGCCTCGAGCGCCCACCGGTGGTAGCCGTCCTTGTCGTCGCCCATGCCGTTGGGCAGGTCGAGCCGGATCGTGTCGAGGTGCGCCGACAGGCTCGCGACCGTCCACTCGCCCGCGAGGTCCAGCTTCGCCAGCTCGGCCGGCAGCGCCTCCTGTGCATCAGCGGAGTACGCGATGTCCTCGCCGCGGCCGATGTGCCCGCCGCCATGGAGCTCCACGATGGTGGCGATCCGGCTGAAGCTCGTCGCCCCGGCCAGCTCGAGCTGGCTCGTCGTGAGCTCGGCGACGGTCACCGGCAGGGGGAGCAGGGCGTCGAGCAGCCGCGCGGCCACGTCGGTGCGATTGGTCCAGGTGGCGGTGGTCTTCATCGGTCGTGCTCCTCGCTGCGGGGTTCCCGCCGCAACCTATCGAGCGCCCCGTGCTCACGGCACGGCGATGAGCGTCCACGTCATGGAGGAGGTGTAGGAAGCAGTCGTCTGCGCCGCTGGAACGACCACTCGCACATCGTAGGAGAGTCAGGCAGTCACGGCAGGAGCGTCCTGCAGCTCGCCGATGCGGCGGTCGGACACGCCGGCCGCGTCCGGTGCATCCGCTCCGTACATGTCCTCGATCCACTGCCCGTAGCGGTCGACGACCACCTTGCGCTTGAGCTTCAGCGTCGGGGTCAGCTCGCCCGTCTCCTGCGTGAAGTCGATCGGCAGGATGCGGTAGCGCTTGACCTGCTCGACCCGCCCGACCGACGCGTTCACGGAATCCACGGCCGCCCGCACGAGCGCATGCACCTCGGGGTTGTCCACGAGGTCGTACATGTCCGTGGAGAGGTCGTGCGCCGCCGCGAACGCGGCCATCTCGTCCGGATCGAGCGTGACGAGCGCCGTGATGTAGGGCTTCTTGTCGCCGAACGCGAGCGCCTGCGAGATGTACTGCGTCGCCTTGAGCGCGCCCTCGATGTTGGCGGGCGCGATGTTCTTGCCGCCGGCGGTGACGATCAGGTCCTTCTTGCGGTCGGTGATGTAGAGGAAGCCCTCGCGGTCGAAGTCGCCGATGTCACCCGTGTGGAGCCAGCCGTCCTCGGTCAGGACCTCCTTGGTGGCTTCCTCGTTCTCGTAGTAGCCCTGGAAGACCACGTCGCCCTTGACGAGGATCTCGCCGTCGGCCGCGATCTTGACCTCGGTGCCCTCGAACACCTTGCCGACCGAGCCGAGCCGGAAGTCGTGGGGGTGGTTCACGCACATCGCGGTGGTGCACTCGGTCAGTCCGTAGCCCTCCGCGATCACGATGCCGCAGGCGAGGAAGAACTCCGCCACCTCGCGGCTGAGCGGCGCGCCGCCGGAGATGAACAGGCGCATGTTGCCCCCGAAGCGCGCGTGCACCTTGGAGAAGATGAGCTTGTGGAAGACGGCGTGCTGGGCCGCGAGGACCGGCGGCACGCGTCGGCCGCGCTGGACGTACTTGCCGCGCAGGGCCCCGACCTTCATCGCGCGGTCGATCAGCTTGCGCTTCGCGCCCGTCGCCTCGTTGAACTGCCCGAGGATGCGCGTGTAGGCCTTCTCGAACACGCGCGGCACGCTCGGCAGCAGCGTCGGCTCGAGCACCGCGAGGTCATCCATGAGCGTGGCGATCGTCGTGAACGCGAGCTCGGCGCCGAGCCGCGTCGCGACGAAGTGCGCGAGGCGGGCGAAGGTGTGCGCGAGCGGCAGGAACAGCACGACGCGATCGTTGTCGGAGAACAGGCCGACGCCGCGATCCGCGCCCTGCTCCGTCATCACCGCGTAGTTGCGGTGGGAGAGCATGCAGCCCTTGGGCGGGCCGGTGGTGCCGCTCGTGTAGATGATCGTGGCCAGTGAATCGAGCGTGACGTGCGATCCGGCCTCGTGCCAGGCATCGGTGCCCAGCGTGTCACCGCGCTCGGCGAGCGCCTCGAGCGACATCTCGCCCGCGTCGGCGTTGAGCTCCACGTCGGTCGTGTCGAAGACGATGACGTGCTTGAGCTCGGGGAGGTTCGCGCGCTCGGCCCGCACCTTGGCGAGCTGGCCCTTGTCCTCCACGAACAGCACGCTCGATCGTGAGTTCTCGATGATGTACTGGCACTCGCCGGGCGAGTTGGTCTGGTAGATCGGCACGACCGTCGCTGCCGTGCCGAGGATCGCGTAGTCGGCGAGCGACCACTCGCGTCGGGACATCGACAGGATCGCGACTCGGTCACCAGGGGTGACACCGAGGTGGATGAGGCCGGCGCCGATGCGCTCCACAGATGTCAGTGCCTCGGTGTAGGACGTCTCCACCCAGTCCTCCCCGTCGCGCTGGAGGTAGGCCGTCTTCGATGCGTGCGTGCGCGCGCTCTCGATGAACATGGCGTGCAGGGTGCGGATGGACACGGGCGGAGCTCCTCGTCGATCAGTCAGGGGCCGCGCGCGGGGCATGCGACGCGCGCGCGGCATCATGGGGCGACTACCCGGGCCCCGGAGCAACCTAACCGAGCCCACCG